>SKQI01000235.1 GCA_007119095.1 Wenzhouxiangella sp.
GATTCGCACGCGGCGCGGCATGATTCGCGGTCGAGGACCCAATCAGAAACGCTATCTCGAGCGCATTGCCAGAAACGACGTCAACTTTGGCGTTGGTCCGGCCGGCACCGGCAAGACCTTCCTGGCCGTAGCCTGCGCCGTCGACGCGCTGGAGTCCGATCGCGTCCAGCGCATCGTGCTGGTACGCCCGGCAGTCGAGGCTGGCGAGCGTCTCGGATTCCTGCCCGGCGACCTGGCCCAGAAAGTTGATCCCTACCTGCGCCCCCTGCATGACGCGCTCTATGAAATGCTTGGCTTCGAGCGCGCTGCGCGCCTGACCGAGCGCAACGTGATCGAAGTGGCCCCGCTGGCCTACATGCGCGGGCGCACGCTCAATGATGCATTCGTGATTCTGGACGAGGCCCAGAACACCACGTCCGAGCAGATGAAGATGTTTCTGACCCGGATCGGCTTCGGCGCCAAGGCCGTGATTACCGGCGATCTGACCCAGGTTGACCTGCCGCCCAAGGTTGGCTCCGGACTGCGCCAGGCAATTGGCCTGCTGCGCGAGGTAGAGGGCGTCAGCCAGACCTTTTTCGATTCCCGCGATGTGGTTCGCCATCCCATCGTCCGCCGCATCGTCGAGGCTTACGAAGCCGCCGACCAGACCGAGCAGAACGCATGACCGAGGCTACCGAGACACCTGCAGAGATCGACCTGGATATTCAGCGCGTGGTCGATCATCCTGGTATACCGGGGGATGATGAACTCCGTTCCTGGACCGAGGCCGCGCTGGCCGGGCAGGGCGCGGTCATGGTCAACCTCCGCATCGTCGACGAGGCCGAAGGCTGGGCTTTGAACAAGCAGTGGCGCCAGCGCGACACCGCCACCAATGTACTGAGCTTTCCGGCTGACGCTCCGCCGGTGAATGGCGTGCGGGTGCTCGGCGATGTCGTGTTGTGCGCGCCAGTGGTTCAGCGCGAAGCCGTTGAACAGGGCAAGGAAGTTGCGCATCATTGGGCTCATCTGCTGATTCATGGGCTCTTGCATCTGCTTGGGTACGACCATATAGATGGCGCCAAGGCCGAGATCATGGAGGCACGCGAAGTGGAACTCCTCGCCGCGCTCGGTATCTCTGATCCGTATCAATAACCCCTGCAGTTCACTTTGACGATAGTTAGAAAGTAGATTGATGAACAGTCCATCTCCGGCTCCGGGCCGGCGAAAACCGCGATGAATGACGACGGCCCTAGTAGCAACGGTGCGTCCTCTCGAAGCTGGCTGGAAAAATTGGGCCGAGCTTTCGGGGGTGAGCCACGCACCCGAGACGATCTCAAGGAACTATTGCGCGATGTCACCGCCACCGGTCTGATCGAAGGCGACACCCTGGCCATGATGGAAGGGGCGCTGGAAGTCGACGAGCTGCAAGTGCGCGATGTGATGGTGCCGCGCTCGCACATGGTGGTCATCCCCGAGCAGTTTGAACTTGCCGATATCCTGCCTCTGATCATCGAGTCCGGGCACTCGCGCTTCCCGGTGGTTGGCGAAGACAAGGACGAGATACGCGGCATTCTGCTGGCCAAGGACCTGCTCCAGCTCGTGGCGTCCGACAATGCGCCCGGGCTGGAAGAACTGCTGCGCTCGGCCGTGATCATTCCAGAGTCCAAGCGCCTGAACGTGCTGCTGCGCGAGTTCCGCGTATCGAAGAATCACATGGCGATCGTGGTCGACGAGTACGGTGGCGTGTCCGGCCTGGTCACGATCGAGGACGTACTCGAGGAAATCGTTGGCGATATCGATGACGAACACGATGCCGATGCCATCGCCGACGTCCAGCGCCTGGAAGAGGGCCGCTACCTGGTCCAGGCGCTGACGCCGATTGACGATTTCAACGACAGCCTGGGCACCGAGTTCAGTGATGACGACTACGACACCATCGGCGGCCTGGTCGTTGCAGAATTTGGCCGTCTGCCGGAAGCCGGTGAATCGGTGGTGATCGATGACTGGGCATTCAAGATCACCAGCGCCGACGACCGGCGCCTGCACGCCATGGAAGTGACCCGGGCGTGAGACGCCTGGTCGGTCTTTGGCTCCTTTTGCTATTGTCCGGGCCGGCCAGCCTGGCCCAGGCCCAGGAAGCCTGGCTGATCACCTATGGCCCCGGTAGTCATGTCTGGGAACGCTTTGGCCACAATGCGCTGTGGCTGCGCGACGAGGCCACCGGCCTGGACCACAGCTTCAGCTTCGGCTACTTTGAACTGGACCGGCCCGGCTTCCACACCGACTTCGCACGCGGCATCATGCTCTACTACGGTGCGGTGGCCACGCCTGAGCGCGAGTTCGCCTTTTACCGTGGCCGCGATCGCTCTATCACCCTGCAGCGCCTGAATCTGGATTCGGCCCAGATCAGCGAACTTTACGGACTGCTGGATGCTGCCATCTTCCCGCAGCCACAGTATTACCAATACCACTATTACCTGGCCAACTGCTCGACCTGGCTGCGGGACCTGCTCGACCAGGTGCTGGCTGGCCAGATCGCCGAGCAGCTCAAACGCGAGCCTGCGCGGCTGAACTTCCGGGACCACACTCGCCGCCTGACCACCGAACAGTTCTGGCTGCACACCGGCATGATGCTGCTGCTGGGGCCAAGAATCGACGAACCGCGCACGGCCTGGGAAGAGGCTTTTCTGCCCGAGGCCCTGGCTGACTGGCTGGACCGGGTCGAGCTGGACACTGGCCCGCTGGTGCTGGAGCGCGGGGAGATCTTTACCAGCAAAACCCATCATCCGCCTGAGCATGCTACCGGCCCCTGGTTGCTGTCGCTGCTGGTCGGGTTGCTGTTTTCCGCACTGATTCTGACCGGCCTGCGCTGGCCGGGTATCTGGACCGGCATCTTCCGGGTGCTTGGCATTCTGGCCGTCGGCATGGCGGGCACCGCGGTATTCGTGATGTGGTTTGGCTCCGGGCACGAGTTCACCTGGCGCAATGCAATGGCTTTGCTGCTGCATCCGTTCTGGTGGCTTCTGCTGCTGCCGCTGCCTGCCGGACTCAAGCGCAAGCTATTGGTTGCGCTGGCGGTCGGGGTGCTGGCAGGCACGATCTGGTTGGCCGTTCCATTCGGCCAGTGGCGACCTGATCAACTGTTGCTGGTGGTACCTGTCCTGATTGCCTTGCTGCTGGTAAGCTGGAAGAAGCTTTCGTCAGCAGAGTAGGGAGGTCTGCCATGTTGCAAGCCCGCAACAAAAAGCGCATGCCGCCGCACTGGTGGTTGCTGCGCAATC
>SKQI01000018.1 GCA_007119095.1 Wenzhouxiangella sp.
CGAGTTGGAGCAATTCCCAGAGGCCGAAGCCGCATGGCTGGAAGCTCACAACATTTTCAAACTGGCATTGGGCGAGCACCATGAGCGCACCCTGGCCACCGCCGCTGACCTGGCCGGCCTGTACCGCGCATGGGCCAGCAGAAACCCGGATCAGGGCTACCGACAAAAGGCCGCTGAATGGCAGACTCGCAGCAAAGCCAACCCTGACGGAACCTAGGGAAGCTCTGAACAACTCTACGCGGGCGCGACGGGTCTTTGCGGGATGACCCGGTGTGGCTTCGGTGAGCGTGGTTTGGTCATTCCAAATGAGCGAGCCGAAACGCAGCGGATCGCCCGCAAAGCCCCGTCCCGAAGGGTTTCGCCGCAAATGCCGCATCTCGCGCGTTGCGCCCCTCGGCCGTAGCTACGGCTACTGTCACTCGGGTCGCAGCGTAGGCAACGCAGGCCTGCCGGCTTGCCGTAGGCAAAAAGGCAGGCTGGAGTGCCGTTAAGCGCGTACACGATCTGCGGCATTTGCGACAGAAACGCGCTCCGCGTAGAGTTATTCAGAGCTTCCCTAGCAATCCCGGTTATGCTCTACGGGCATGGTTAGAGACGCTCACCAGGGCCTGAACCCGGCCGAAGTCACTGAACTGCTCGACGAGATCCGGAACTCGCCGGAACTGTTCGACCGGCTAATGCCGCTGGTCTACGATGACATGAAACGCATCGGTCGCGCCCAGCGCCGGCGGTTGGGTGCCAGTGACACCCTGCAGACCACGGCCCTGGTTCACGAGGCCTTTCTCAAGATCCGCCAGAACGCTCATCAGGAAATTGACAATCGGCTGCACCTTCAACGACTGGTCGCCTGCGTGATGCGGCAACTGATATTCGACTATGCCCGTCAGCAAATGACCGCCAAGCGCGGCGGAGACCAGATTCGGGCTACCTGGAACGAAGACGAACATGGCCTGCTCCCGAACGATCTGGATCGCATCATGGCCGTGGAAAAAGCAATCGGGGCAATGGCAGACAGCGACCAGCGCATGGCCGAGTGCCTGGCCGCCAACCTGTTCGCCGGCTACACCGTCGAAGAAATTGGCGACATGCTCGGCATATCCAGCCGCACTGTCGTACGCGACCTGCGCCGAGCCCGCGCCTGGCTCCAGGTGGAACTCGCCCATTTTGAACCGGCAAACTAGCCGCCCCAGCAGGGTCGCCAGTTGGCCGAGGCCTTACCAGACGCCAAGCTGGTACTGATTGAGGAGCAAAACCACATCAGCCTCATCCTGGACCGAGCTGCCGTGCTTGAACCGACACAAGCCTGGCTTGAAAGCCATTTCAATCGCGAAGCTGCCACCGCTGTGGCAGCCGGCTTAGGGAGCCTCTGAGTTGAGCTGAACCAGCCGCAGCTCCAGACGTTTGAGTTCGCGCAGGGTACGGTTGGCCTGCAGATGAGTCCCCATGAATCCGCGCAGGAACGTAGTCAACTGCATCAATATGACCGCCACCACCCCCCAACGGACCGCCTGAAGGGTTTCGGAGACAGTAAACAACTGGTAGAGGGCAAACACGGTCACCGCGAAAGCGACCAGTGCCGCGACCATCACCAGCCACATCACCCAGCCCAGACTGCCGCCGAACAAGGTCTGAACCTGGCGCAAATACCCCGGTGCTTGTCCGTAGCGGGCCAGCAGATCGCGATCCTCATCGGACAGGCTCTGCTCAATCAGGTCATCCAGCTTACTCATCATCGTCTCCTTCCAGTTGAACCCGCAACGAATTGCGGGCATGCATCAATCGGGTCTTTATCGTGCCAACCGGCACGTCCAGCGCTACAGCAACTTCAGCCACGCGCAAACCCTCCAGGTAAAACAGCGCCAGCGCTGCCCGCTGCCCGGCCGGCAGCTCACTCATCGCTGCCCTGACATTGGCCATTTCTGCAGACAATTCAGGCCGATCCTTCGCGGTCGGTTGCGGTTCCGGTTCACGCAGGAGTGCCATCTGGCCATCACGGCGGCGCTTGAGCGAGCCAATCGCCCGGGCACAGCGACGCGTCACTATCCTAAAAATCCAGGCTGCAAAGGCATCTTCGTCTTGCAGACTGGCAATGCCGCGAATGACATCAGCCCAGGCTTCCTGGACCACATCGGCCGCCAGATCGCGATCCCCGGTCAGCCGCCAGGCATGAGCAAGCAGTTTGACCTGCCAGCGTTCGACCAAGCGGTTCAATGCGGCTCGATCTCCGGTCCTGGCCGCCGCTGCAAGGTAGGCATCTAACGCCCTCTCCTTTTCGCTGCGCTGGCTCATTGGGTCGCAACCATTGCAAATCAGCCTCTCGTTGGTTCTTGCCTATACAGTGCAGACATACGGTGATTCGGTCCATTATTTACCTGGCAACGAAATACCTACGGCATTCGTTGTACGGCATTTGCGGCGCATGTCCGCAAATGCCTTCGCTTCGCGGTCCCGGCCGTGCCGGCCTTGTTCACACCACCAGGTGCATATCAAGTCAGCTCTACGTATACTCGCGTCTAAACAGGCTTGGTACGTAGATAACGATGCCGGCAATCAGGCGCCCAGGCGGAAACCGATTCAGGCGAACACCGGTCGTCTGCCGGGTTGTCGCATACATGCTGTTTTTTCTCACTTGCTCGGTAGCTGCGCAGTCTGAACCCCGCGATCACCTGATCATTGGCCTTTACGAGAATCCGCCAAAGGTGTACCGCGATCAGACACAGCGTCCGGCCGGGCTTTTCGTCGAGCTGATCGAGGCAATCGCCCGCGATCAGGGCTGGACACTGGACTACCACGACTGCGAGTGGAGCGCTTGCCTGGACGCACTTGAAACCGGCGCGATTGATTTGATGCCGGATGTCGCCGCCACCGATGACCGACGGGGACGCTTTGCATTTCACCAGGTCCCCGTCACTCAGGCCTGGAGCCAGCTCTATCGGCCCGCCCACCTGGATCTACTGACCCTTGATGACTTGCGGGGCCTGCGTATCAGCGTGCTGCGCGATTCAGTCCAGCAGTCCTGGTTCAAGTCTCGTCCCGAGCTGGGCGTTGATCTGGTCCCGGTTGCGAGCATGCTGGAGGGCTTTATCGCCATCGAATCGGGCGACGCGGACGCAGCGGCAACCAACAATTTCTTCGGTGCTCGCTTTGCGAGCACTTATGGGTTGGCTGAAGCCGCGATTACCTTCGATCAACAAAGTCTGCATTTCGCGGCCCCGCTAACAGCAGCGCCGGATCTTCTGACAACCATCGACAGCACGC
>SKQI01000139.1 GCA_007119095.1 Wenzhouxiangella sp.
GCCAGTTAGGGTGAACAAGAGGAGTGAGAAAAAAACCGTGAAAGAAATATGGGAACGCGTTGATTGATCGCCTTTAGCGCATAGCGATTTGGCCATGAAGATTGCTCCTGTCAGCCCCTATAGCATCGAACGGTAAGTGACACATGGTACTTAGATGGTGTGGTCCTAACAAGCTCTATCGGCGCGCAGTCTCGACGCGAAAACATGACAGCAATCACAGAAATCAGGTTGCCAATAACCGCACATACTTCTCCCTATCTGACCATGCACAAACTTCTTTTCCGGGCCAGGCTTGCGTCTGCTTCTCTGCATGCCTGTACCGACAACGGCTGACCGACCGCAGCGCACCTGCCGTGTTGTCAGCAAAGATATACGGGATACCCTGGTTATCGCGCAGAACGGTGACGGGCGCAGACAAATCGGGCATCAGTAATTGCCCATCGACATCTGGCCCTGCATCGAACCTGTCCTGCGCCAGTAGGCTGGTTCCAGCAAACACTCCTGCCGTCAGCAGGACGATAACGATCAATGGTCGGTGCAAGCAGTGGTTCAAAATCGATAGGTCAGGCGCAGGTAGGCATCCTGGTTCTTGCGACGCTGGTCGGCATCAATCAGCTTCTCGATCTCCCGTCGCCACCGATAGCGTACTTCCACTACCGTATCGGGCCGGGCCTGCCAGCGGTAGCGCAGCTCGGCCAGGTAGTCGTTTTCGCGATAGTCGTTGGATACCAGCCAGCCAGAGTCGACACGGCCCAACACGGCGCCCAGACTGTGGCCGGGTTGCCAATCGTACAGGTTGAGGCTGGCCTGCCAGGCGTTACCGCCGGCCGAGCCGCTGCCGGGCAGAAGCTGGGTCTCACGCGATGGCGTATTGAACGCGTAGGCAACTTCGCCGGCGGCGAGCAGTCGGGCTCCGGTGTCGCCCACCGGCCAGGTCGCCGCCAGCTTGGCGCTGATGCCCAGGTAGTCGTCGCGCTTGGGCGTGCCCAGTCCGTCTACCGCAAGCGCATCCGGTATCCACAGCAGCGACAGCATCCGAGTGGTCACCGGTCCCCAGGGCTGAGATGATTCGACTCCTGCGAACAGGCTGGAGCGAAAGCGGGTTTCACCAAAGTCCAGCGGCGCTCGGGCCGTGTTGCCCGTGCCGCGGCGGCTGTTGAGCTGGCCGACCAGGTGCAGCCGCCAGCCCTCACTCAGCGGCGTTTGCAGATACACCCCATCGGTCCAGCCGATGTTGAAGTTGGAGGCATCGTTGCGGATCAGGCTCTTGCCGGGAACGATCGGCAGGGTAAATGACGTCGCAAATCGTCCAATCCGCAGGGTGGTGCCGCTGTCGACATGCCGATAGCGAAGATTGAAGGTATCGACCGTTGCATCTCCCGCATTCACCCCCGTTCGGGTGGGGCGATAGCGGCGCAGGTAGAAATCAAAGCCGTCCTGGTCGCTGGCGAAGCTGCCGGCCATGCCGGTATTGAGTTGCCAGGCCCGGTCCGCCGGACTGGCTGCCCGAAGCCTCAGGCGCATCTGGAAATTGTCGCTGCTGTCGCGCTGACCGGTTCGCTGCTCGTTCCAGTTCGCCAGATAACCCAGGCGCGCATCGCCACCCCAATCCCAGTCGGCGTTGGCCAGGCAAACGTTGCAGGCCGCAAAGCCCAATGTTGCAGCCAGCGTGGCGGCACGGGTCAGAGACATGAAGTTCGATTCCAGCAGGGTGTTTCACCATTCACGACAGTCAAGATTCCTGGTGGCTGATCGGTCTTGCCCATTGTCTCAGAGCCAGCGCTCACTGGTGGTTCCGGTGAGTGATTTTGACTGTCATGGGCCAACTGCGCGGACTTGAAGCGGGTTCGGGCCCCGCGTCATGATCCTGAACATTGCATTAAAGGAAAACCTGATTGGCGTCGTGTCTCAGCAAAGCTTGGCAATATCCTCAAGTTTCGATAAGGCAAGCCGTGCTCGGGTGGGGGATTTCGCTGAGGGCCTCGCTACGCGTCGAACTGAAGCGGAATTCACCGCCCGAGGACGGCTTTAGCTGAATCGAAGCCCGGCAGCTGAGACACGACGCTAATCAGGTAGGAAAATACTTGCCGGGTAAACAAGCTCAAGGGAATGTCATGCGCAAATGTTGCTGGACGGCCTTGCTGGCCCTGATCCTGGTCTCGACGCTGCAGGCCGCCGAAATCACCGGTCGGGTTTTTCTCGACCAAACGGGTGACGGCCGGTGGGCGCCGGGCAAGCCCGGCATTGCCGATGTGCTGGTCAGCAACGGCCGCGAGATTGTGCGCACCAATGCCGAGGGTCGCTTTCGGCTGCCGGTCCATGACGACATGGACGTGTTCGTCATCCAGCCATCTGGCTACCGGGTACCTACCGACGAACGCGGTCTGCCGCAAATGCATTTCAGCTACAAGCGTGACGGTTCGCCAGCGCTTCGCTTCGGCGGGCTGTCGCCCGGAGAATTGCCCAAGTCACTGGACTTCCCGCTGCGCCGCCTGGCCGGGGACGACCAATCCTTCAACTGTGCCATCGTTGGCGACCCGCAGCCCTATTCCAACCAGGAAGTGTCCTGGTTCCGCGACAGTGCCGTGCGCCATCTGATCGAGGCTGGACTGGGGCCGGATGATTGCGTGATCTATCTCGGCGATGTGGTTGGCGATGATCTGGATCTGCTTGATCGCCTGTTCAGCCTCGGTGCCCGGGCCGGTGCGCCGCAATGGGCGGTGATTGGCAATCATGACCTGGATTTCGACGCCACCCGGCCGGAGGATTCGGCCGACAGTTGGCGGGCGCGGGTGCTGCCGGCCTACTACGCCTTCGAGCTGGGTGAGGTCATGTTTGTGGCCCTGAACAATGTTGTCTACCCCTGCGGCGAGGAGGATATGGCCAAGCCGGGCCGCGAGTTCTGCGGCGGCGATTCGCCCAGCTACAACGGCCGCGTGCCCCAGCAGCAGATCGACTGGCTGGCCGGCCTGCTCGCCAAGCTGCCGCCCGAGCAACGGGTGGTGCTGCTGCATCATGTGCCGCTGGTATCGTTCAGCGATGCCGACCGGGCGCAGCATCTGACCGACAACGCCGCCGAGATTCATGCCCTGCTGGAGGGGCGTCCGGCGCTGTCCTTGTCCGGCCATACTCATACCCTGGAAAACCACGACCCCGGTCAGTGGTTCGAGGGCTGGGAAAGCCATGTCGATGTCGGCCGGCTGCCGTTTCGTCATATCGTCGCCGGTGCAGCGTCGGGCGGCTGGTGGCTGGGTGA
>SKQI01000166.1 GCA_007119095.1 Wenzhouxiangella sp.
CGCGGGCATGATCAATGTCAATGTTGATCGGTTCAACAACTTCGAGGAAGTGCGCATTGCCTCCGCCCCGGCTGGAACTTACACCCTGAGGGTAGTTGGCTTCAATGTGCCCCAGGGCCCACAACCTTTTTCGGTAGTCCTCACCGGAGCGCTCCCGGGCGACAGCCTGTTTGGAGACCGTTTCCAGATATTGCCCAAGCCCGTTGGCACGGTCGATTAAATGCCTGCATCAGGCTCCACTATGGCTGGAATCGATCCCTGAACAGAGTGTCGGCGGAACGAACGGAGTAGGCACCAGCGGCGAAGATTACCGGGTTACCCGGCAGCGTTGTCAGGACGCCGCGCTGGCGCCCCGCCAGGTCCAGCTCGTTGTTGTAAAAGCTGCCGTCACACTGAAAGGCGGGGCTGGAAATCGAAACCGTCCAGTCCTTGTTGGACGGAGCGCCGAACTGGGGGTCATTACCATCGACCCGAAAGACGTTGTTGGCCACTGCCGTGACCGCATTGGGGTCGTGGGTGATCAGGCAGTTGGCCTGATCAACTTCCGCGCTGCCATCAAGCCGGAAATAGTCGGTGAAGTCATCCCCTGGCTGCCAGATGATGCTGGAGATCAAGTCCAGGGGTGCCGTGTTTCCTCCGGTGGCGTTGATCCAGATCAGCTCCTGGGGATTGCTAGGAACAGACGAGAAATTGTTGGCAATGGTTGTCCAGGCGATCCTTATCTCGCCATTTCGTGTATTACGAATGAGCCGTCGAATCTGGTTATCGACAATCAGCGAAGAGCTTACATCCAGGCTTGCTATTTGCTCATCGGAATTGTTCTGAATATAGAAAATATTGCTGCTCAAGGAACCCTGGTTATTCCGGATGACGGCCCGATTGAGCTTGACCTGAGCACCCTGGCCCACGGTCACGCCGAGGCCATCAATGAAAGCGTTTGGAGTTTCTGTCTGAGCGTTGTTCACAATCTGCGTACAGCCGTCCGGACCGCCTTCGACTGGGCAATAACCATCCTCCGAATGGTCGACACTGAGCACGGCCGAATCCCTAGCTCGCAGGGTGGGAGAAACTCTGGCTGTATTGCCTTCCACGCGGATATCTCGCAAGCTGACTTCGGTGTCAGCGTTCTCCGCCGAGATTGCGCCTCCAGCAGCACCGTCGAAACCTTGGTTGCCGGCGATATAGATCGGTTGATCCGGCGGCGAATAGTCGCGATTGCCGCCGTCAATGTTCAGGACTGTACGAGATACGGCGCCAATACCCGCCGCCGTTGGACTCAAGGGGCCGGGGTCTTCTGCTCTTCCCTCAACGACGTTGTCCTGAATGCCCTGCTCTGGCCCGCTGGCATAGATAGCCACATCACAGCCTCTCAGCCACATCCCGCCTCCCTGCCAGGCACGATTGGCTCGAATCAGCCCGGCGGTCATGATGAGTTCGGGACGATCATCGTCCAGGTTCCTGCAGTAAACGCCACCGCCCGACCCATCTGCACGGTTGCTGTCAATCAGCGGTCGATAATCGACCAGCTCGGCGGGTTCGAGCAGTACCTCCGATGAACCGCTGATATAAAGGCCACCGCCATCACCTACGGCCTCGTTGTCGTAGATGCCTGCAAACACGTTGTTGCCCTCACGCCCACCGGTGCGCAAGGTCAGATCGCAGTCTTCCAGGTAGATGCCGCCGCCATGCTCGGTGGCCCGATTGCCTCGAATCAGACCGGAATTCAGCGTAATCGAACCGCGACGAATCGTGCCGGCGGATTCCTCGCAGTAGATACCACCGCCCAGCTGCGCCTGATTGTTGAAGATCTCGGTGCCGGGAAAATCGATGGATATGCGCTGCCCCATTGGTCCGTTCATGTAAATACCACCGCCACGGCCGGTTGTTTCATTACCGTGAATAAGTACATTCTCGAGTTTCAGGTGGGTGCGGTTTCCCAGGCGTATGCCGGCACCATCTCCGGTGCCGCTGGCACCGGTAATTTCAAGGTTGACCAGCCTGAGCTCAAAGCCGGCGGTGCCGAAACGAGTGCTGATGGCACGGCTGGTGTTGCGACCCAGCGTTGTCCGCCCAGTGGCATTCAAGGAAGAGCAGCTCGCGAAGCCACCGGTAATGGTGACCGACTTCTGGTCAATGGTGATTGCTATGCCGTCATAAGACTGGTTGTTGGCCAACAGCACGGTGCCGCCGTTGTCCACGTCATTGATGGCATCGGTCAGGCTGGTGGTGTCGCAGGCCTGATCAGAGCCCACGGTTATGAAGGGAGCAGCCGACAATGGTCCGGCAAGTGCGAAGAAAAGCACGGCAGCCATGCCGCAGCCGGAAAGGATATTCGAGCCTGAGTGATCCCACATATTACTAATCCTGAACGGTAGAGCCTATCCAGTCCCTACGACAATTTCTTCAGGAATCTGCCAGGTCGCGGCGGCGGTAGTCAGGCCCCAAGCGCCAGGCGCCAGACCGGAACGTTCATTCCGCTTTCGTGGTCATCCAGCATCCGCATCATTTCGCGGTATCCCGGCTGCTCCATCAGTGCCTCCGACGTTGCGGTTTTCAGAAAGAGGCAAGCGCAATGGCCGTCAAGAGCAGAATCAAAAAAAGGCGGCGCAGCGAGCGCAAATTCATGCTGTTCTGGTTGGTACCTTGAAGGCTCGGTTTTGTGATAGCGCTGGTAACCGGGTCAAGCGTCGTGATATTCTCGGCCCGTCAGCAGGGAGATACCAGTGCACAACTGGTAGCTGACCGGCCTTGGATCGACATTTAACCGCGACTCAAGACGCCTCTATAAGAAAACATATCCCCATGAAAAAGCTCGGTCCGCTATCTCGTTGGCTGCTTCTCCTGTCTGTTGCGGCTATCACGGTATTCTCAAACCCGCTCTTGGCTTCCAGCCCCATGAGTACCGAGGGTGCCTGGAGTATTGGATCCGGAGAATGGTCTGATCCGACCATCTGGAGTGGCGGCATGGTGCCGGATGAAAACACCCGCACCCTGATCTCCCAGGGAACGCACGTGACAATGACCGGAGAGGGAACCTCGGTCGTCAAAGCGCTGGTCGTGCACGGTGTGTTCGAAGTCACTGATTCCGGCTCTGGTTCTCACCGCGAGTTGATCACTGATTGGATCCATGTCAACGCACTCAGCAACCAGGTTGGCGGGATACCCGGCGGCGCATTGTTCCGGATTGGCAGCGAGGATGACCGTTTTCGCTTCGATACATTCACGCTGACCCTGGC
>SKQI01000221.1 GCA_007119095.1 Wenzhouxiangella sp.
GCGAGGTGCCCATTGCCGGGCAGATCAGCATCACTTTTGACCGGCCGATGGTCGCAGTCACTGCGCATGAGGATGCGGTTGCGGCTGTGCCGGTCAGTATCGAACCGCCGGTGCCCGGGCAGTGGCGCTGGGTGGGAACCCGTACCTTGCTGTTCGAGCCAGAAGGCGCCCGCCTGCCGATGGCAACCGAGTTCCGGGTTGTGGTCGATGAAGACCTGGTCGCCCCTGACGGTGCCACGCTTGCCGAGCCCGTGGCCTGGCAGTTCTCGACGCCGCCGCTGAACCTGGAGCGAATGCTGCCCGAAGGCGACTGCGTGCCGCTTGAGCCGGTGGTCGTGCTGGTTTTCGATCAGCGCGTGTTGCTGGATGAGCTTCGGCCCTACCTGAGTCTTTCAACCGAGACGGACCAGGACCTGGCTTGGCGCGCGGCCAGCGATGAGGAAATCGAGGCTGACCCCGGCGCCCGGCGCCTGGTCGCCGATCTGGATTTGGGGCGTTGGGTTGCGCTGCGGCCTGAAAACGAACTGCTGCCGGCCAGCACGGTCTCCGTTGAGCTGGCCGCCGGTGCAAGATCGGTCGAAGGGCCGCAGCCAAGTGCCCTGCCCCAGCGTCGGTCGTTTCGCACTTTCGGGCCCTTTCAGGTAAGCGACCACGGCTGTGGATGGTCGTGGCACTGCGATCCTGGCGATGCTTTGCGTTTCAGATTCAATAATCGCCTGGCCGCTGGGCAGCGCATCAGCGAGCTTGTCAGTGTTGAGCCGGCCATTGATGGCATGGCGGTCGAGTACCGTGGGAGCCAGATCAGCATCGTCGGTTTCAAGCGTGGCGGGACCCGCTATCGGGTTGTTCTGTCTGACCAGATTCAGGATCAGTTTGGGCAGGAGCTCAGTGGGCGACATGAATTCGAGTTCAAAACCGGCAACGCCAGACCGCATTTGTCGGCGGATATCTCATTACTGACCACGCTTGATCCCATGGCGCTGCCACGTTTGGATTTCTACAGCATCAACTATCGGGATGTGTCGGTCACGGTGCATCGCGTCGAACCAATCGACTGGCCCGACTATCAGCCTTTGGCGCGCGGAGATTGGCGCTGGCGCGATCAGGATCCCGAGCTGCCCGGAGAGCCGTTGTTTCAGGGCGTGATTGAAATCGATGGTCAGCTTGACGCAGTCGTGCGCTCCCAGATTGACTTGTCTGACTATCTGGATGCCGGCCTCGGGCACCTGCTGGTGCTGATCAGTCCCGGTCGAACGGAAGCCGATACGCCCGAGCCGCATCGAAAGGTGCCTTTCCTGGGCTGGGTTCAGTCCACCCGCATCGGCCTGGATGCTGCCGCCGATGCGCGAAAGCTGCTGGTCTGGACCACGGCGCTGGAAGACGGCCAGCCCATGTCGGGTGTGGAAGTCATGCTGTCCGGTGAAGCTGACAGCGAGCTTAGTGACGATGAAGGCCTGGTAGGCATTGCCCTGCCCGAGCCTGACGGCCGATCCGAGACGACCCAATGGCTGACTGCCCGCCTGGGTGATGATCTGGCCCTGCTGCCGGAATCGGTTTATGGCTGGGGCCGCAGCAACTGGCGCCGGCAAAGTGATGCCGATGAGCTGACCTGGCATGTGTTTGATGATCGACGCATATATCGGCCGGGCGAGCAGGTTCACGTGCAGGGCTTCATCCGGCGCCAGGAGCGCCGCCCGGACGGCGGGCTTGGACTGCTCGATACGCCTGCCAGGCTGGACTGGACGGTCAGCGATTCGCGCGGCAATGAACTGGCGGAAGGATCGAGCACGCTGTCGGCCCTGGGCGGCTTCGACCTGGCTTTCGATCTGCCCGATACGCCGAACCTGGGAGTGGCCAGTGTTCGGATCAATCTGCGTGGCAACGAAGGCCTGCAAGCGCAAAGCTACCACCACCAATTCGTAATCGAGGAGTTCCGCACGCCGGAGTTCGAGGTCAGCACGCGGCTGCCGGCCGGGCCGTTCATCGGCGAAGAAACCATCAACGCGGAGGTGCGAGCTGCCTATTACGCCGGCGGCGCCCTGCCCGGCGCCGACCTGCGCTGGGATGTTCGGGCCGAGCCCGGACAGTACCGCCCGCCGGGTCATGATCGCTGGTCCTTCGGCTTTGAGCGGGTCTGGTGGTTGCCGCGGTTTTTCAGCACAGACCACGCGGCGGCCGGCACGCATTTCGAAAGCCGGACCGATGCGGCCGGTGAACACGGGCTGGCGATCAGCCTGGATTTTACCGATCAGCCAAGGCCGCTGCTGGTCACTGCCGCGGCCACGGTGATGGATGTCAATCGCCAGGCCTGGAGCGCTTCCAGTGATGTGCTGGTGCATGCCGCGCGAGACTATGTGGGTTTGAAAACTGACAGCTATTTCACCGAGCTGGGCCAGGACATCGTTGTCGATGTGCTGACTGTTGACCTGGACGGAGAAGTCCGCCCCAATCGCCCGGTTGTGGTCGAGGCATTGCGGCGGACGTGGCAACACCGGCATGGTCACGATACGGATGCCGACGCCGAGCCCGATCCTGAAGACCTGCTGCAGTGCACGCTGACCACCGATACCGAGGGATCGGGCCAGTGTCGCTTCCGACCGGGCCGGGGTGGGGCCTGGGAGCTGACCGCACAGACACGGGACGAGGCCGGCCGGGCCAACGCCAGCCGCATTCAGCGCTGGGTCGGTGGTGCGCGCATGCCGGCGGCTGACCGGGTCGAGGTCGAGGAGTTGTTGCTGATCCCGGACCAGGACGAGCACGCGCCAGACGATGTCGCCCGCCTGCTGGTACAGGCGCCTTTTGACAGCGGCGAGGGCTTGCTGACGCTGCGCCGCCACGGCCTGGCCGAGCAGCGCCGCTTCAGCCTGGAAAATGGCACCGCCACCCTGGAAGTCCGGATTCGCGAGGAATGGCTGCCGAATATCCACGCCCATGTGCTGGTCGCAGGCCAGGCCGAACGCGGCGAAGCTGAAGGCTTGCCAATGCGCCCGGCGATTGCTGTCGGTTCCCTTGAATTCAGTCTGTCGACCGCCAAGCGCGCTTTACATGTGAATGTGAAACCGGCTAGCGCTGCGGTCGCTCCGGGTGAAAGCACTGACGTGCTGATTGAGGTGAAAGATGCCCAAGGCAATCCGGTCGCCGGTGCCGAGATCGCCCTGATCGCGGTCGACGAGGCCATTCTGGCTCTGACCGGTTACCAGGTGACCGATCCCATGCAGGTGTTCTACCAGCCTAGA
>SKQI01000223.1 GCA_007119095.1 Wenzhouxiangella sp.
CGCCGAGACCGGGAAACATCGTGCGCAGCCGCTCGGCCATGGTCAATGCCTCGGCAATATCCACCTGGCTGACCAGATAGACCTGCGGCGCCTGGACCCGTTCCATGCCGGAGGCAGTCAATAGTGCCAGCAGGCGCTCTACGCCCAGGGCAAACCCGATGCCCGGGGTGTCCTTGCCACCCTGCATGGCGACCAGCTCATCATATCGACCGCCGGCACACACCGTCCCCTGGGCCCCCAGATCATCGGTGATCCACTCGAAAACCGTGCGGCAATAGTAATCAAGCCCGCGGACCAGGCCCGAATTGACTCTATAGTCGATGCCGAGTTGATCCAGCAACCGACAGACCTGCTCGAAGTGAGCCCGGGCGTCGTCACCCAGCGCATCGGCCAGGCGCGGAGCGTCTGCCATGATGGCCTGGGTTTCCGGGTGTTTGCTGTCAAAAATCCTCAAAGGATTGGTGTCGAGACGCCGCTGGCTGTCCGGATCCAGCCGATCAACATGGGGCCGGAGAAAGTCCACCAGCTGCTGGCGATAGCGGACACGGTCTTCTCGATCCCCCAGTGAGTTGATCTCCAGACGAACCTTGTCCGACAGACCCAGCTCGCGCCAGATTCGTTCGACCATGGCAATCAGTTCGACATCTGCAGCGGGTTGTTCCATCCCAAAGACTTCAGCGCCAAACTGGTGAAACTGCCGCTGGCGACCCTTTTGGGGCCGCTCATGACGGAACATCGGCCCTTGATACCAGACCTTCAGGCCGGGCGTGTGCAGCAAGCCGTGTTGAATGGCTGCCCTGACCACGCCGGCGGTTCCTTCCGGGCGCAGGCTGAGTATGTCGCCATTGCGATCCTCGAAGGCGTACATTTCTTTCTCGACCACGTCGGTAGCCTGGCCGATGGCACGCATGAACACCTCGGCCTGTTCCAGCAGCGGAATCCGAATTTCATGGAAATCGTAGCTGGCAAAAATCGCCGACAGGCGATTCTCCAGCCACTGCCAGAGGGGTGTCTGCTCCGGAAGAATGTCATGCATTCCGCGTATGGAACGGATAGTGCTCATGAAAATGTCTCTTGAAAAACCAATGACCCGCCTGGCGAGGCGGGTCCCATTGATGCCATCAGGCGATGATGACGGGCCAGTCGGCTAGCGTCTCACCTCGCCGCCGGGCAGCAATTCCAGGCTGACCACGTCGGCACGGTCATCACCCGGATATTCAACCGCCTGGCCATCGGCAAACAGCCGCACCGCACTGGCGCGTCCCAGCAGCAATCTCAGCGGCGGCTCGCCCTGGTAGCTGCGCTGCAATCCGGACCTGAGCAGGTCATATTCCAGCCGTCGACCATCGGCAGAATAAATTTCCACCCAACTGTCTTCGAGCAGCTCAATCCCAAGCTCAAGTCTCAACGGCAGCAATTCATCGATAGCCAGAGCACTGTCGGGCTGCGAGGCGTCACTGTCCAGGACCGAGTCGTCGGCCTGTAGCTCTCGAACCGGACGCAAGGTCCGAATCGGAAGTGCCGATGCGGCAACCGGCCCGACAATTTCGGTGTCGGGCCTGTCTTCAACTGCCAGTGCCCTTGCAATCCGACGAGCCATTCGCTGCTCCTCTCCGCTGGCCGGCGCACTTTCGACTTGTGCCACCGATGGTGTCGGCTCTGGCCCCGTCAAACGCAAGCCACCCTGAACGAAGAACACGATCAGCGGAGGAACAATAGCTATGGTTACAACAGCATACGTTGCAAACTTGATGTACTTATCAACTTTCCAGCCCGTTCGCGCCCGAGGCAACACCTGGCGTAGTTCGGGTGCTGGTTCCGGGTCGAGCATGGCAAGCAGCGGCGCCGGGTCGAGACCGACCAGGCGCGCATAGTTGGCCACGTATCCTCGTCGATAAAGCCCCGCCAATCGGTCCAGACGCCCATTTTCCATATCTTCGATGGTCATGCCGGACAGCCGCAAGGCCTGGGAGACATCAGCCAGGTCCAGTTTTCTGGACAAGCGCGCCGATTTTAGCGCCTCTCCGATCTGGCCGTAGACATCGCTGTTATCGCGGGTGGTTTGATCTGAATTCTTTATTTCGGTCATGGATCCCTGTTTGACCCTCTTAACTCGCGTGCTTCGCCCGAGTCCGGAAATTGGCGCTCCAGTCTGCTGACGTACTGGTTGGCCTCGTCGCGATTTCCCAGGCTGGATTCGATCCTGTAGCCGAGAAAAAGTGCGCCGGCTTCGGGCTCTGCAGCGGATTCAAGGCGCTGCAGAAAAGCGCGAGCTCTGAAGGACTCTCCCTGCTGGTAGTAGAGTTCGGCCAAGTGATACAACGCGTCTGGAAAACCGGGGTCGATTTCCAGCGCGTTTCTGAAATATTGATTGGCTTTTTCAAAGTCACCGTTGCGGCGGGCACAAGCCCCCGCATTACTCCATGCTGCTTGCGGCGTCGTGTAGAAAGGATCTTCCAGCGCCTGCATGAAGTGTCTGTCTGCTGCTCGGAAGTCACCTTGCCGGCATAGGAATACCGCGTAGCTGTTTTGCGTGGCCCCATCGGTCGGGGCCAGCCGAGATGCTTGACGAAAGTGACGGCCAGCCCGATTCGAGTCGCCAATCTGCTCGTAGATCAGCGCCAGTGTCAGATGCGCTGGAACATGATCGGAATCATGGCGCAGCGCGGTTTCCAGTTTCTCCATGGCCAACTGAACCTGGCCACGCTCGAAATAGCCAATACCCAGACGGGTATTGATCTCGGCCGCCCGCACCGGGCTGACGCTGTCCATGCCGCGCTGCCCAGGGCCGCCCGGCGTGGTCGTTGCACAACCGGTCGCCAGAATCAATGCACCCAGGAGGAGCGACCGGTAAAACTTCATGCTGCTTCCAGTGCCTGCCTGGCAAGCTGTTGTTGAACCAGCAGGCGGCGCTCGCTGGGGCTGAGCAGCTTGCCGACCAGTTGACCGCAGGCGGCATCGATATCCTCGCCCCGGGTTTTCCTGACCGTTGTGATGATCCCGGCAGCCCGGGTGATCTTCTGGAACTCGTAAATCGTTTCCGGACTGGAGGGCTGGAACGGTGTGCCCGGGAACGGATTGAACGGGATCAGATTGATCTTGCACGGCAAGCCGTTGAGCAAGCGCACCAAGCCCTTGGCCTGGGCCCGCCCATCGTTGACCCCGGCGATCATGGTGTACTCAAACGTGATTGATCGCCGCGGCCTGGCATCGACAAAACGCTTGCAGGCAGCC
>SKQI01000194.1 GCA_007119095.1 Wenzhouxiangella sp.
GCGACGCTGTAGACGGTTTCGGTTGTTGTGCCTTCTTCTGATACGCCGCGGGTATCGGTGTGCAGCAGGCGCGCATCGCACAGGATCTGCAGGGCAGTCCGCATGCGTGCATCGAATTCGGATACGGGTGACCAGGCACGGACTCGGTTTCCGTGTGAATCCGACGTGGCGACGGCCGGAATCAATGCGTCGAGCAGTTCCTCCTTGGTGATGCCGACCTCCTGCTGAATCCTTCGAAGCGCGCGGGTGCCCTGCTCATCAATGATGGCGCTGAGACCACCCGTTTCTTCGTAATGGCTTTCTGTCAGTCCGGCAAACCATTCGGTATGTGCATGGTCATCCCAGACCTGGCGCAGGGCAATGGCGATGAGAGGCAGTACGTCGCCTGAACCGCTTTCCATATTGCCGCCAATATGGCGTGCGTCGGCGAGCATGCGATCGACGACCGCCGGCTCGATGTCTACGTCGCGGATCGGCTGGCTCCAAACCCTTAGCGGACCACGGATGACCTCGCTGAGGTACTCGATTGGCAGCGGCGCGACGCGGTGGGTTTCCAACGGCAGCGCGGCTACTTCGGTGCGTTCGCACAGGGCGGCATAGCTGTCGGCCCGCAAAGTGCCCAGGATGATCAGCGGCATCGGGTCGTCGAGCGCGACCTCCATCTTTTGGTGCGCCTGGAGTAAAGCCAGGGTTTCGTCGATCAGCTCGGGCGCGAAGGCTTCCTCCATCTGGTCAATGGAAATCACCAGGCTTGCCTCCGGTTGACCGTGATGCTTGCGCGCTGCTGCCACCAGCCCGATCAGGTCCTCAGGATTTCCACCGGTCAGCGCCGTGCGGACGCGGGGCCGAGACAGGCCAGTCGCGCCCGTCAGCGCATCCGTCAGCATGGAAACGAGATCGCCGCTCGGTGTCACGGTTGCCGGGCACAACCATTCGTGGGGCTCACGCTCCAGGCGCGCCAGGACGCCAGCCCGCATCAGGGAAGACTTGCCGGCACCGGAGGGTCCGACAATCAGGCATTGCCGAGGATATTCGCTCTCACGTTGGCCTCGCCGCATGCGGCGCAGCAGTTCGCGCACCTGCCGAATATCTCCGTCGCGACCGAAATAGACGGCGGCGTCCTCGCGCTCGAATGCGTGCAGCCCCGGAAAGGGCTTGCGGTCCGGATGCGGCTCGAAGGCGTCCGGATTTGCGCCAACACGCGTCAAGGCCTGGCCCAACGCACGCCATTCCTCATCACCCGGTTCGCGGCTAAACGGGATGATATTGGCCCTGGCCCAGTCCGGAATGGGCGCGTCGTCGTCGAGACGCAGCGGCAACATGCTTCGCCCTGACCGGCTGGCAAACAGCGCTTCAACATCGCATTCCCTGGAACGAGACCAGGCCGAACTCAGGAGGGCCACCATGATCTCGTAGGTTGCCGCGCGCTTGCCAACTTCGCTGGCCCAGTCCTGATCGCCGACAAAATCGCTTTCCCTCGGACGCCGATGGACAAACAACGGCGAATGCCCCCGTTCCTTAAGGAAACGGCCCACGGCATCGCAGATTTCCGCATCCTTGCTTGAGTGACTTATGAATATACTGGCCATCGCTTTTCATTCCCTGATGTAACCGGCCGTGAATCAGGATTATTCGGACGTTCTCACAACCTCCGGGCTAATCCTCGATCTCAGTTCATCCCTTCAACTTTTCCAAAGTCTGCTGAATTTCTGAAAACTGATGCAAAACCTCACCTTCGGCATAGTAAGCATCGACCTCAAAGAGAACTCTCTCGATTTGTTCAGCTATCCATTGAGGTGATATCTTCCCCCTATCCTGGGCGAGACGAATTTGCTCAATTCTTGCCAGAAAGTATTCGTAAGAAAGCGCGTTCCTGAAGACACTCGGATACTCAGATATGCGAATCCATTTCTTTCTTGTCAGAACAGCACTTGCAGCGAGTCTTTCGGCCGCCTCGGCATGCTCTTCTCCTGCTTCGATTCTATAAAGTTCACGATGTACTCGAGTGAGGTTGTACTCGAGATATCCTTTCCAAAATCCCGGGTTTGCGTCCTGGGCTGGAACAGTTTCCAGACACAGGATGAAGGCCTTTTGGGCCTGCTTTAGGAGATCTGGATTTCTCCTGAAGGAATAAGCCTTCAGACATGCCAGTCCGAAATAATCATGGGCACACAGCTTGAGCACCGGATTCAGGGACGGATAGCGCGAAAGCTTACTGATTACGTTCTCGAACGCACGGTAAATATCCAAATGTGTATGTTCATCCGAGTTGGAGTCGGGCTGGGTCCTGGATTCGATATGCTCCAAACACAGATTGAGTACAGTCAGCGCCTCGCTATGCAGGCCGGTGTCGTCATGATCACTGATCTCTACACACTCTTGTAGCTGGTGGAGCCAGTCACGGAATTCCTGGTGCCTGCCGAATATGGGAAAAAATGTCAACCTCTCCAGTACAAACAGGACTTTCTGGTCGAACCTGTTGATTCTCTGACAATCCTCCAGCCAGTGATTCAAAATCACCTGAAGCTGGTTTCTACCAGAGTAAGAAAAAATCTCGGAATCTCTGTTGGAAAACAGCCTCTTGTAGTTGCTGTAATAATTCGAGTTACTCAAGAGGTTCAAATGAGGCTGAAGTTCGAGGAGACGCTGAATTTTTTCTATCAGCTCATCGCAAAAGGTGTCGAAGCCCTGCTTATTGAATGCTTTTATGCTGAAGCTCGCCAAGTCGCTCGGCAGTTCAAGCTCATTTAGGTTTTCTATATCTGATGCAAAAATCAGTTTATCTCGTGCCTTATGGCCTGCAGCATAGAGTGCCATTCCAACCTCCAACAGCACATTTTGCCTGACTCTCATTTTCAGCTCGGATTCAGACGGACCACCGATATCCTCGGCAGTCATGAAAATGACAAAAAGGTCAGAGTCGTGGACTATATCCATAAGCCCGCCTACCATGTCACCAGTGAGGATTTGCTCGAGTATCAGCTTTACGGTAATTGGAATTCTGTCCGCTTCCTCCTCACGTTCGATCCTTTCTGCGACTATCTGCGCATAGTGCTTTCCAGAACCGCCATAAATCAGACAGATTTGCTTGGGTCTTTGTATCATCAGGATACCTATATCATGCTAATTCAGTGAGCTCATTTCAGACCCCAGGCATAGCAACCCTTTTACCTGAGTGTCCTTAGATCTAGAACGGGTTTTAAGCCTGGGGTGTGACCATTGCAAGTTCGCAGGAATCCTGGAGGGTTCTAACCACCATTTCAGCGCTTCCCAGGTTCCTGCGGGTTGACATACCGCTGTGTAAGGCGATTCCTGATTAGCGTCTGGCAGGCTCAGAATCTTCCTTCTCTCATCGTCACAAAGTGGCTCTGATGGGTGCCAATTAGATTCCTGCCCATCCCAGGCGGCAATCAGAAAATCACAGGTCTGAACAATATAGGCGTTGGCTAGTTGGAATTGTTTCTGTTGTGGATTGGGAGACCCATATGCGTGACCTGGCTTGGCGGCAACGGCCGCCAGGTTCCCAAATTTCAATGGAAGCTGGTAGTGCCTGGCGTTGGCACAAAGATCCATGAACTGTTTGACGGATTCATGGCGAATATTCGGATCAGGGGCCTCCAGGAACGTGGTGTAGTAGATCTCCCATGGGAGAGGAAGAATCACTTCAAGATCGCAGTCCAAGCCAATACGCTCATTTCGAAGGGCCTTCGCCAGTACGCGATCCGCGCCTTCTGCAAGACAGGTGACAAGGGTGAACTTTATTGGTAGATCCATCGAACCCGGTTGAAATGCTTTCTTCAAACTTTCTGCGATATCGTGAATTTTCTCTTTGTCAACAAACTCGCCATCTGGCAAAAGCCCGTCTGTATCGCCCTTTACGTCAAGCCAGGCCAGTGGACCCTTAAGGCGATGAGGCCGGTGACCTACGATACCGATCCGAATTTCGCGGCATATCTGCTCAGTAGGACGGCCGTTCCTCTCCTTCGACGCTGAACTCGCGCGCTCCTTGTCCAGCAATTGAACAAAAAGGGGGGCTTTGGCCACATGCCCACAATCGAATTGCTTACTGCCGGCCTTTAGCTGGTCCCAATTTATTAGATTGTCATGCAATCTGGCTGCATCTACGCGCGGATTTCCATAGCGCCAGTTCTGGAGATAGTGGTAGATTGACCACCGGTCGTGCTCGGTCCTGGCCAAGGCTTCCCATGCATCCATGGATTGGTACTCATGCGTTGCTCGGTAAGCTACCGGTGTCTTCCGCAAATAACTAAACCATGGATGTCCGAACAGAGCGAGAAGCTGGGGATGATCGGTCGATACCATCAGTGTCTCGCCGTTTTCACAACCTATCAACAAGCACCCTTTAGCAGAGCCCTCAGGCTGGAGGGCTGGTTCATATCTAAGGACCCGTGCCTTTGCGTACAGCTTGATGTTGAGCGGCTCAACGGTTCCCCTTTCAATTTTGCACACTGAATGTTCCGACGTTGCTCCAAACCAACAAGATTCCTCGCGAGCATTTTGGCCTTGTGCTTCAAGAACCACGATTTCTCCCATGGACTCAGGAATCTGAATCTTGGAAGTGACCGGGCGTTGTTCCGGATCGCCGACCTCCCAGGACAGGATGCGAGCCGTGGTGAGCTTTTGTGCTTTGTCGGCATCGCTTTGTATTTCAGTGCCAGCAATGAATAGCCGCTTTCCGCACCGATCAAAATGAAAGCAGGTTATATTTTCTGTTCCTGCCATGGCCTCGGGAAAAACTGAGAAAATCAGTTTTCGATCCGAAGTATCTGCGAAAGCCAAACCAATCCGTACAGTCTTGTTTTGACGGCTGCTATGGCTTTTGCGCTGAGGTTTTCGGGTCAAACATGCTGCAACTGAGGAGTGATAGTCCGGGGAAGTCAGGCGCAGGCCCCATTCAACCTTTGGTGTCCGAATCGTTTCATTGCTTTCATGGTCTTGCTGGTCTGTCCATTCGTCAGCCTCACCTGAACCCTCGGTGATCATTGCATCGATGTCTTTTAGTTTGTCATAAGGTGCGACCGGGTCCGGACTGCCGGTATCTTCGAGCTGCCAAAGAACCAGGTATCTGATGTCGGTCTGAGAGCTTCTGAGTGCAGAGTCTCCTTTCGCAATAATGGCTGCGAGCCACGGACCAGCTTCGGCAGTCGCTTCAACCCGCAGTTTGCCCTCAATCTGGCAATCGAGAACGGCGATCTTTCTCTTTCGAATTGAAGCCTTAAGTCCCCGATTGGCTGCATCTACATGAAATGGCTCGATCTCAATTTGATTGGATGAATCATGGTTAACCAGAGGATCTCGTTCCCCCAGGAGTGGCGGAAGGTCATCGTCGGATTCCTTTTCCCGAATAGTCTTGTGTTCGTATTTGAGCCAATGCGGGCTTCTTCTGATCAAGCGGCTCCAGTCGTCTTCTCGGGCATCGATCTTATCCAACTTTTCAGGAACTTGACACGAAAGCTCAGCCACGTGCACGCCTCTATCGTGCGTGCGATCTCCTGTGGCTTTAGCGCTGACATCTGGAATATCCCAGTAATTGATAACCGGCAGCTTCGTGTAACGCCGTTGAACGGTGATTAGTCTTCCGTCCGTCACGGCTAGGAAATCAATCGGTTCGAAGGCGGCGGCACCGCACAATGGCGCCCTGTTCGCCAATGGTGTACTGGACTCGGGACATCTTGGGAGTGGTATGGCTGCATCGGTATATGGAACCAAACTGGGCTCGGCGCGAAGGCAGTTGATGCTTCGCAACTTCAGATCAAGATGGTCCGCTTGAGCCCGGTTGGATCCTTTGAAGTGAAGCGGAAGTTTTGCCCATTCCACGCTGGACTCCTTACGCCAGAGATTGGTGGCTGATGGAATCAGGCCTCGGAGTTTTCTGTATCCTTCTTCATGCAAGATACGAGCGAGATCATCTCGCTGATCTTCAATCAATTTTGTCGGATCTACGATGTCATCCAACATGCCGAAAGCAAACAGTGAGTCCGGTGTTTCATGAAGGCCCCGTGAGTCGCTATCCTGTTCCGCCAGCGCTCCTGCCTCTCCACTATCCGACTTGCTTCCCGCTTCAAGAAACAGGCGGGCCAGGCCATGCCGTCGTTTCAACCTGACAAATATCGGCGCATCCCATGAACGGGACATTTTTTTTGGGTCGCTTTTTTTCGCTCGAAGCTGATCGCGCAGTGTCATGGCGAGACTTGCGCCGAGCTCATCATCATCGAAACATATGATATGTTGGGTTGGCGGAGAACCATTATCTTCCGCCATCTGGTCCAGGACGTTAGTGTCCGTGATCCCAAGCCGTGCATCGCCAAGGCGGTAAAACGTTATCTTGAGATCCATTGGCCGATACGCTTGTTCATCCTGGACTAGCTCACCATCTACCATATACTGGATTCCGGGATTGCCTTCAACGAATCCAGGCAGGCGTCCTGACTCATCGACGCGCCGGTCGAAGACACTGATCCGAAGGGAGTTCCCGTAAGGGGTGCTTGCCAATAGTACCGCCTGGCGGATTACCGCCTCTCCCATCTTGCCGAAACCGTAAATAGCGATATGGGGCAAATTCTTCCCCTGATGTAAGGTGTAAACGTCCAATGGATGCTCATTGAACAAAGCACGTGCCGCCGTTTCATACAAATCAAAAAACCGAGTTTCAGTGCATCGTTCAACACCAGCTCGACTGTGATCTTGCAGGCGCATCGCCAGCCGAGTGTCATCAACGTGAATCAGAAGCCTGGTTACTGGTCGGGGATTTCGGCTTCTCCGATCCAGCCACTGGATAAGTGATTCAGAATTAGGAAGGTGCTTCTCCGCCCATGTCTTTACAGAGAACAGGAACCGACGTCTCGGGGAACGAACTTGATTACGGCGATTATCAATCCAACTGCGCAGTTCCAGTGCCAGTTCAATGTTTCTTTTGTCATCTTGCAGCAGCATGATCACGCAGGAAGCCTGGTGTAATTTGGCCTGTTCCATTACCCTGGGGTCGAAAATGTCGCCTACCAGCACACCGAATCCAAGGTCCCGAGCAGTTTCGATATTCGGATTCAGTGAATTCCATTCGACAATCAATAGTCTGCTCCCAGAGCTGTTGAGTGGGCCCCCGTAGGTCCTATGCCAGCTTCTTGCCAACTCGAAACCCGCTTCACCAAGTCCGCAAAGGACGACTTGTTGTCGTATTCCTGGTCCAAGTAACTTGATCTTGTCAACCAGGCGCCTGACCATGGCCAGGACGCCGGATACCGTTGCGATCAAGGCTGTCAAACGTGCGACATCAAAAAGTAGCGTGATGGTTTTTTCGGGTACGAACGCCGCATCATCAGCCCTGGCCGCCACGGCGCTGAGGGTGATGTCCACCCACTGACTCTCACCGACGAAAAGCTGCGCGATCCGGTAGCTCCATTGCAGTAGACTGAACTGATGATATTGCTCAGTCAGAATCACTGCGGCCAGTGATGTCAGCACAGCGATCGTAGCGGATATTGGTGGGATTCGATTAAGCGCTCTGCGACCTTCGTGGAGATACGACCAGAGCAGAACAAAATTGAGTATCAGATTTGCAGCGACTATCAGACGGTAATCAACCAAGAGCTCTTGACGCTCGATTGCGTAACGAACAATAAAGAAACCACCGTTTAGCGCAATGAGTAGACCATAGAATATCCATGTGTTGTTCATAACGGATCGGTGCTTGATTTTATGCGCCATGCTCATGTCTCTGGTGGGCAACTAGATCGAAGTAAGGGATGCAAGAACAAGAAATTATGGACCGAAATAGCTATGAAGCTGTACATCGTGTCAAATAAATCACTGCGAAGTCCATCGAGAACAATGAAGTGAAAAAAATGGCAGATGGGCGCACGAAAAAATGTTCCGACTCGCGCGGTGTAAAGGCTGCATATAAATGTTTCCCATCGTGCATTGGTATTCTCCGGTTTCCTGCCGCGGAAAGTCTTTTTCGAATCGTTTTCTTCAACACGAAATCATTGGCCCCGAAAAATGCCTGGTTACTGCGACTGCAGGTCAGCGAGTTTGCTCTTTACATCGGCAAGATCACTTTTGAGCTGGGCACTCACAGGATTACGGCGGTGCAACTCGTTAAGTATTTCCAGCGCAAGTTGGAAGTAATCCAGCGCCCTCTTAACATCGCCCGATTGGCTTCGTTTCAAGTGGAAATCGCCGAGCTTTTCCTGCGAGACCGACAGGTCGCGCGCAGCCTGGGCGCTGTCGGGATTGCGACGGTACAGCTCTTCACGTATTCCGAGCGAGGCCTCGTAGTAGCCCAGCGCCCGCTCGGCATCGTCCGGCTGGCCGCGTTGGAAGAGGAAGTCACCGAGCCTTTCCTGCGAGACCGACAGGTCGCGCGCAGCCTCGGAGCTGTCGGGATTGCGACGGTACAGCTCTTCACGTATTCCGAGCGAGGCCTCGTAGTAACCCAGCGCCCGCTCGGCATTGACCGGCTGGCCGCGTTCCAAGTAAAAGTCGCCGAGCTTTGCCTGGGAGATTGACAGATCGCGCGCGGCCTGGACGTTGTCGGGATTGCGGCGGCGCAGATCTTCAAGCATCTCATGGCAAGCCTCATAGTAGCTTAGAGCCTGCTCGGCATCTCCCACCTTTCCGCGTTTCAGGTGAAAGCTACCCAGCCTGTTGTTCGAGATCGATAGGGCGCGCGCAGCCTGGGGGCTGTCCGGATTGCGCTGGTGCAGATCCTCGCGAATCTTGAGCGAGGCCTCGAAGTACCCGAGCGCTCGATCACCATCACCCGGTTGCCCGCGCCGCAAATTGAAATTGCCGAGCCTGCCTTGCGAGACTGACAGGTCGCGCGCGGCCTGAGCGCTGTCGGGATTGCGGTGGTGCAGGTCTTCGAGTGTCTCATGGCAAGCCTCGTAGTAGTCCAGCGCCCGCTCGGCATCACCCGGCTGCCCGCGCCGCAAATAGAAATTGCCGAGCCTGTCTTGCGAGACTGACAGGTCGCGCGCGGCCTGAGCGCTGTCGGGATTACGATGGTGCAGCTCCTGGCGAATCTTCAACGCGGCCTCGAAGTAAGCCAGCGCCCGCTCGGCATCGCCCGGCTGGCCGCGTCGCAGGAGAAAATCGCAAAGGTTGTTTTGTGAGAGCGACAGGTCGCGCGCGGCCTGGGCGCTGTCGGGATTGCGCTGGTGCAGGTCCTCGCGAATCTTCAGTGAGGTCTCGAAGTACCCGAGCGCTCGCTCGGCATCGTCCGGCTGGCCGCGTTGCAAGTGAAAATTGCCGAGATTATTCTGTGAGATCGACAGGTCACGCGCCGCCTGGGCGCTGTCGGGATTGCGGCGGTACAGTTCTTCGCGTGTTTCCAGCGAGGCCTCGTAGTAACCCAGCGCCCGCTCGGCATCACCGGGCTGCCCGCGTTTCCAGTGGAACATACCAAGCATATCCTGCGAGATTGACAGGTCACGCGCGGCCTCGGAACTATCAGGATTGCGGTCCAGAATGGCTTCGTGATGTTCTCGGATTAGATCACCCAGTTCGATAGCGAGGCTCAAGGAGCCGTGATCTCCTTCCAGACCGGCGGCAATCGACAGACTGCGCAACATGACTGCGCTTGGGTATTTGTTGATCAAGTGGGCGGCCTGTGCGATCAGCCATTGTTGGTGGCGGTTGCGCTGATCAAGCGTCTTAAAACTGGAGTCGAGTTCAAGCAAGGCAGATAGCCGATCCAAATAGGACTCAATTTGCTGCCAGTGCCACTCGCCTCCCTCTGCCAACTGATTCGCGATATGGGCAGCAGTGACCCGATGAATACGCAGGACATCAGCGGCAGCTTCATCCTGATTCGCGTGGCGCTCAGCCGGGCTGAGCAGGCTCTGCCGAACAAGCGCTTGACGAATAATGTTCCATGGCTCAAGACGCTTCCGGGCTCCTTTGACATCGGGGTGTGTTTGCTGAAGAAGTACCTTTAGCCAGGGCGCCGGGATTGTATCAGGCTGCAGCAGGCTGGCCATTTCGATTAGTTGCTGGGCAGCAAAGGCCAGTTCCTCGTTGTGTCTCACTGAGAGCCTCTCTCGAAGCGTCTTGAGCGTATCCTCGACAATATGGCTGATCTGTTTGTGCCGGTATTGGATTCTCTTTTGCACATCACTGTCATCACCCAGTTGATCGGTACTTGCCAAACCCTCGTCTTCCAGCATTTCCAGGTGATTGCTCAAACGGTCGCCCTCCTGCCAATCGACCGATACCGATGCCCCAATCAGCTCCAACCCAATGGTGTAGCCATCCAGTGCCTTGACCAGATCTTCTGCGGCCTGTTCCTCGTCGGAATCCGGAAACACCTCGCTGGGCATGAACGTCCTCAGTAACTCCTTGCCTTCGGCGAGGCTAAGCGGCGGGACCTCAATGCTCTTGAGGCTGGTCGCGGCGCCGAAGCTGTCGGGGGACAACCGAGTGGTGACAATCACCGACAGCCAGTCTTCGGCCGGGATCAGGTTCAACTGGTCGGCGGCCAGCATTGCGGTATCGTCGACGTTGTCCAGGATCAGCAGACAGCGGCTATTCTCGCGCACTTCCAGTTGATCTTCGGGTGTATGGCGGTCCTTGAGATCGCGCAGTTGCTGGTTGACGATGTCTCGCCTTTCATGCGTGATGCGCTTGAGTTGCGCCAGGGCGCTTGTGGCCTGCTGGTCCGAGGTTTTTTCACGGTCTTCTTCGAGGCTGAAGTCGTGCTCCGTTAGCGACTTGTGCTGTTCAAGCTGCCGCAGGGCATCGCCCAGGTGGGTGAGGTTGGCGCATTTGAGTTCCCAGACCCCGCCGGCCGCATAGAAATCGGCATAAGCGATGGCGTATTGCCGCGACAGCGCCGATTTACCGAGGCCGCCGGGGCTGTGTACGGTGGCCAGCAGGCTGGTCTGGTCGACGGTCAACGCTTCGTGTAATTCGCGCAGTTGCTGGTGCCGGCCGACGAAGTGTCGGTATGGCCGCACCACGTTGCCGATGACCTGCTCGGCCAGTTGAATGCGATCCAGCCGGCGGCAGATGCGCAGGTTGAGCCGGCGGATGCGTTCGGCCAGCGGCAGATCTTCTTCGCTACCCACATCGATCTGGCGCAGCGCGTCGGCGCGCTCGGCCGCATCGAGCTCGCGCGCTCGCTCCCTACCGGCCTTATACCAGGGCTGGAGCTGGCAATAGGCCCCGAGGTTGCGCTGCTTGATTTCATTAATCCACTCGGCCAGCTGCGCCTCGGCCTCCCGGCCCAGCTCGTCGATGGGAATAAAATATAGCGGCACCACACCGTCTTCTCCTCGCGCAGCCGTGTGCTCGGTCAACAGGTAATGCTCCCACTCCCAGCGACAGACCTCGCTTTTGAGGTAATTGTCGCTGAGAAAAGCCACGAACAGCCGAGAATCGCGCAGGCCCTGGCCAAGGCGGGTCTTCCAGCGCTCGCCCTCATCAATAGCCTCGGTATCAAAGAAGGTCTTCAGCTCCCGGCCCGTGACCGCTTTGTGCTCATTGCGCAGCAGGTCGTGGAAGCGGGTTATGAAGTGGTTGTTGTCCTCGCCGTTATCCTTTCGGGCGTAGGAGAAGAAGACGTGATGGGTGCGGTTCGACATTGGCAGTTTTCCCAATTCATTGGCGTTTTCTGTTCGCTTGCAGGCAGCCGCCTACGCTTTGTGTGGACATATTCATAGCCTCACCGGACAAATCGCCCAGTCCGTATCCGGCGCACCGCGGTATTTCAGCGCGGCCATGCGGATGGTTTGCTCCAGGCCGTAGTTGCCCAGGTGGGGGCCGAAGGCGTGGAGGTAGATTTCGACGGTCCGGCGTTCGATTCTGGCGGTGGTGTAGCGCGGTTCTTCCCAGGCGCGAGCATCGAAATTCAC
>SKQI01000060.1 GCA_007119095.1 Wenzhouxiangella sp.
AGCCAGCGGAGCACTGATCAATGCCGCGCTTGTTTGCACCTGTTTGCCTGCTTGCCTGGCTGGGCATGTTACTTTTCCCGATCACGGTAGCAGCAGAAAGCCAGTCTGATGAAAGCGACTCCAAAGCGGTGCGCTACTGGCTGGACCGAATGGCGCGTGCCGTTGAAACTCTGAACTACCGAGGCACGCTTGTCCACTGGCGCGATGGCCAGATGGATACCCTGCGAATCATTCACCGTGCCGACGAGAACGGAATTCGCGAACGCATCTATTCACTTGACGGTGATCGGCGTGAAATCCTTCGAGATGGCAACCAGGTTCGCTGCCTGCTCGATGGTGACGAACCGCTTGTGGTTCAAAGCCAGCTCGCCGCGCGTCTGATGCCGAACGTGCCGCTCAACCGCCTGGGTTCCCCCGAGACGTCCTACCGGATGCGGATGGGTGACCGTGAGCGGGTTGCCGGCATGAAAACGCAGGTGGTGGAAATTGCGCCGCTGGACGAGTTCCGATACGGCTACCGCTTCTGGTTGGAGCGGCAGACCGGCATGCTGCTCAGATCGGCCTTGCTTGACCAGTCGGGTGCCGTTTTGCAGCAACTTTCCTTTGTCTCTGTCGAGCTGGGCGTGCCGATCAACGATTCGGAGCTGGAGCCCGCGATGGGTGAATTCAGCCTCGAAACGACCCTGGCTGACAGGGGTGCAGGCTACATCCGCAATCGTCATCGCAGCGCCTGGGTGCCGCGCCAGCTACCGAGTAATTTCAGCCTGGTCAAGGCTGGCGCTGGCTCGACGGCTGAGGACGGCTCCAGCTTTGAGCATCTTATTTTCAGCGATGGGCTGGCCAGCTTCTCCATCTACGTGGAAGCGGCAACGGGTGGCGCCAACACCAGCCGCATCGAGTCCATCGGACCTGTTCATGTGTTTACCGGCGTAATGAGTGATCGCCTCATCACTGTTGTCGGAGAAGTGCCACGGGAGACTGTAGAGTACGTAGGCAGGTCCTTGCAGCAGCTCGCTGTTGGTCGAGAAAGAAACTAAATTGGGCGACCAGTCCGCGGCTGCCGGCGATCTGGTCTGGCAGCTGGCGGAGGTGGTGGAAGATGATCAGGGCAGCCGCTGGGCCCGGTTCTCTTCGCTGACTGCTTGTGAACGCTGTCTTGCCGGCGAGGGCTGCGGGGCCGGCGTTTTTTCCAGGTTGTTTTCGCGCCATCAAGCCAGACTCCCGCTGCCTCCAGACAGCCGACTGAGACCCGGCCAGCGCGTTCGCGTGGGCATCAGTACATCAGAGCTGCTGCTGATGGCTTTCCTGCTGTACGGCTTGCCGTTGATCGGCTTTTTTATTGGCGCGGCAGTTTTTCATGTCATGTTTCCTGACCATGCCTGGCGAGACCTGGCAGCCTTGCTGGGCGGACTGCTGGCAGGTGCGCTGTCTTTCCTGCCTGCCAGGCAGGGATGGGGGGTGGCAAGGAACCCGCGTATCGAAGCGTTGTCTTGTTAGGAGACCATTGGCCGGTCACCTGCATCCATTGCGACCTTGAATCTGCCGCTTGCCGAGGCAACATTGTCAGGCAGGGTCTTGACGCAATGATTGACGGGGCGAGGCCAATAGCAGTCAGCGATTTTTGCATGGTGCAAACGCTGTTACAGATTCACGAAATTTCTGGAGTCTTGAAAAGATGTTCCGAATCTTAGTTGCCAGTATTTTGCTGATGGGCCTGCTGTTGCAGTCCCAGGTATCCGAGGCCCGCATCGACTTCACCGATTTGGTCGAAGAATCGATTCCAGCGGTAGTCAATATCGAAACCTTGCGTTTCGGCTCGCGTCCAGCACCGCGCGGCGAAAGCAGCCAGGATGCGCCGGGCGACATACCGGATCTTTTTCGGCGTTTTTTCGACGCGCCGTTTGGTGAGGGTTCGCCGAGAGCGCAACCGGACCGGCGCAGCGGCGGCTCGGGCTTCATCATTGAGTCCGACGGGCTGATCGTCACCAACCATCACGTGGTCGAGGATGCTGATGAGATCATTGTCCGCCTGGCTGACCGGCGCGAATTCGAAGCCGAGTTGGTCGGGTCGGATGCCGAGACCGACATCGCCGTGCTGCGAATCGATGCAAGCGACCTGCCGACCTTGCCATTGGGGGAAAGTGATTCCTTGCGGCAAGGTGAATGGGTTATCGCCATCGGCTCGCCGTTTTCCTTCGAGCAGTCAGTCACTGCCGGTATTGTCAGTGGTACCGGGCGCACCCAGCGATCCGCGCAGCAGCAGTATGTGCCTTTCATCCAGACCGATGTGGCCATCAACCGCGGCAATTCCGGTGGGCCCTTGATTCGCACCGATGGCACGGTTGTCGGCGTCAACTCCTGGATCCTGAGCTCGCATGGCGGCAACATTGGTTTGTCTTTCGCCATCCCGGTCAAGGTGGCGCGCAATTCGATCGAGCAGCTGCTGGAGTTCGGGCGCGTTTCCCGCGGTTACCTCGGGGTCGGTATTGAAATGATTACCCGCGAGAAGGCGGACGCCTTGAACCTGGATCGACCCGCCGGTGCGCTGGTCAACCGGGTCGAATCGGGCAGCCCGGCGGAAGCCGCGGGCATCGAGGTCGGCGATGTCATCCTGCGCTTCAACGACATGACAGTTGATGTCTTCTCTGACCTGCCGCCGCTGGTCGGCATGGTTCGCCCCGGCACGGAAGTGCCGGTGCAGATTTCCCGCTGGGGAGAGCGAAAAGTGAAGCAGGTGGTCGTGGCCCAGCGTGAAGAGCAAATGGCCGATGCCGACGATGGACGCGAGCCGGACGCCGAGCCCAGCAACGCACTGGGCCTGGCGGTCGAGTCCATTGGCAGCGAAAGACGCAGCCGGCTGGGAGATCCGCAGGGCGGTGTCCTGATCACCAACGTCGAAAGTGACAATGCCTACCGGGCCGGCGTTCGTCGCAACCAAGTGATCCTCATGATCAACAATCAGCCTGTTGGCGGGATGGACGATTTCCGTCAGATCGTCGAGGCTTTGCCGGAAGGCCGCAGCGTGGCCCTGTTGCTGCATCGCAGCGATGGCAGCACGACCTTCGTGGCCTATACGCCGGAAGCGCGGGATTGAATGACGCCGGGCAGGGGTTCTGCCCGGTATAATGCTCAGCTTGATCTGGACGGCGCGCTGCTCGCGTTTGCGGGTAGCGCGCCGATTTTCCTGAACGACTCCGTGTGCCTGAATGACCAATACCCGTCGTATTCGCAATTTTTCCATTATTGCCCATGTTGATCATGGCAAGTCCACGCTTGCCGATCGCTTCATCCAGGTATGCGGCGGACTGACCGATCGTGAAATGGCCGAGCAGGTGCTGGACTCGATGGATATCGAGCGCGAGCGCGGTATCACCATCAAGGCCCAGAGTGTGACGCTGAACTACACCGCCGACGATGGCGAGACCTACCAGCTCAATTTCATCGACACGCCGGGGCACGTGGATTTTTCCTACGAGGTTTCCCGGTCGCTGGCGGCCTGCGAAGGCGCGCTGCTGGTGGTTGATGCGGCCCAGGGCGTCGAGGCCCAAAGCGTTGCCAACTGCTACACGGCAGTGGAGCAGGGCCTGGAAGTGATCCCGGTGATCAACAAGATTGACCTGCCGGCCGCTGACCCGGAGAGAGTCAAGCACCAGATCGAGGACATCATTGGCATTGACGCTCATGATGCCCTGATGGTCAGCGCCAAGACAGGTGAAGGCATTCGGGAAGTGCTGGAAGCGTTGGTCAAGCGTATTCCGCCGCCCGAGGACAGGGAAGATCAACCGCTGCAGGCGCTGATCGTGGATTCCTGGTTCGATAACTACCTGGGCGTGAACTCCCTGGTCCGGATCAAGCAGGGTCGGTTGAACAAGGGCGACAAGATACGGGTGATGTCCAGCGGCGATGAACATGACGCCGATCAGGTTGGCATTTTCACCCCGAAGCGCACCCAGACCCAGTCTCTGGGCTGCGGCCAGGTCGGTTTCATTGCCGCGGGCATCAAGGAGGTGCATGGGGCGCCGGTCGGCGACACCATCACCCATGCCAGGCAGCCGGCCGAGCAGCCACTGCCCGGTTTCAAGCCGCTGCAGCCGCGGGTTTTCGCCGGGGTCTTTCCGGTTGACAGCAGCGACTATCCGGATCTGCGCGAGGCCCTGGACAAGCTTCAGCTGAATGATTCGGCCCTGCAGTTCGAACCGGAGACATCGGTCGCACTGGGCTTTGGTTTTCGCTGTGGTTTTCTTGGCATGCTGCACATGGAAATCGTGCAGGAGCGGCTGGAGCGTGAGTACGATCTGGATCTCATCAGCACGGCGCCAACGGTTATCTATGAAGTGGCGCTGACCGATGGCGAGGTGCTTACCCTGGACAATCCGGCCAGTCTGCCACCGGTCAACAAGATTGCCGAAATTCGCGAACCGATCATTCTCGCAAACATCCTGGTACCGCAGGATTATGTCGGCGCGGTCATTGGACTTTGTGAAGAAAAGCGCGGCTCGCAGAAAGACATGCGTTTTCTGGGTGGCCAGGTTCAGCTCAGCTACGAGCTGCCGCTTTCAGAGGTGGTAATGGACTTCTTTGATCGTCTGAAGTCCTGCTCGCGCGGATTTGCCTCGTTTGAATATGACTTTGTTCGCCATCAGGCGGGTTCCTTCGTGCGGCTTGATTTGCTGATCAACGGTGAAAAGGTTGACGCGCTCAGCACCATTGTCCACCGTCAGTTCGCCGAGCGTCGCGGCCGGGACCTGGCCGAGCGGATGCGTGAGCTCATTCCACGCCAGATGTTTGATATTGCCATCCAGGCGGCTATCGGCGGGCATATCATCGCGCGTTCCACGGTCAAGGCCTACCGCAAGAATGTCACCGCCAAGTGCTACGGCGGCGATATCACCCGCAAGCGCAAGCTGCTGGAAAAGCAGAAAGCCGGCAAGCGCCGCATGAAGCAGGTCGGTAGCGTGGAAATCCCGCAGGAGGCCTTCCTCGCCGTACTCAGAAACGATAACGATAAGTGAGACGCTAAGTGGACTATGCACTGATTCTGACCGTAGCTACCCTGGCCTGCTTTCTGTTGTGGCTGGCCGACAGGTTCCGGCGGCGCCGCAGCAGTGTCGCGGAGCCCGACAGTGCGACCGGCAAAATGGTCGAGTTGTTCGGCTCCTTGTTTCCGGTATTGTTGCTTGTGCTGGTCATTCGCTCGTTCGTGTTCGAGCCGTTCAAGATCCCCTCGGGGTCGATGATTCCGACCCTGCTGATCGGCGATTTCATCGTCGTCAACAAGTTTTCCTACGGCTTGCGTTTGCCGGTAACCAATCAGCGCATTGTCAGCCTGGGTGATCCCGAGCGCGGCGATGTCATGGTATTTCGCTACCCGGAAGATGAGCGCATCAACTACATCAAGCGTGTGGTCGGTGTGCCGGGCGATACGATCACCTATCGCAACAAGGTTCTGTTTGTCAACGGCGAACCCGTGGTGCAGGATCTGGAAGGTAACTGGGAGGGTGAGGGCCGCAATCGCAATCTGCCGGGCCGTAGACCGCAGCTGCGCATGGAACATCTGGCCGATGACCCGCACATGATTTTGGTGCACCCGGATCAACCGGTGCGGCAGACCCAGACCTGGGTGGTGCCCGAGGGGCAGTATTTTGTGCTGGGAGATAACCGGGATCACTCGCTGGATTCACGTGCCTGGGGGTTCGTCCCGGAGGCGAACCTGGTTGGCCGAGCGACCCGGATCTGGATGCATTGGGACTGTAGCCGGGGCTGCGTGGTTTTCAATCGGATCGGTGATAAGATTATTTAATGGTGGCTTTGCCGTTTTGGCGGGTCGATTCACTCAAGCATCGGTAACAAGAGGGATTGCAAATGACGGCGATGACACGCCAGCAGGGGCTGAGCCTGGTCGGGTTCATCTTTGTTCTGATTTTCATCCTGTTCGCGGTCTATATCGGTATCAAGCTGGTCCCCATTTACCTGAACCATTTTTCAGTGGTCAGTGAAATGAAGGCCGTGGCCGGAGAGCCGGGTTCGGCAAACCTGCCGCCTAGCACGCTCAGGCGCAACCTGGTCACCCGGTTTCAGATCAGCTACGTAGATAATGTTCGCCCCGAGCATATCTCTGTCGAGCGTGGCAATCCGCCGCAGCTGGTCATTGAATACCAGGTGGAAGAGCACCTGATTGGCAATATCGACGTGGTCGTCAAGTTCAGACGTGCCGAAGCGCTCCGAAACTAGCCCTGCAGATCGTCTGGCCGGTATCGATTACCGGTTTCGTGATCCTGGATTGCTGGTCCGGGCGCTGACCCACCGAAGCTGTGGTTCGGGACATTACGAGCGGCTGGAGTTTCTCGGCGACAGCCTGCTGAATTTCGTTGCGGCAGAATTACTATACGCGCGCCGGCCTCACGCCAGCGAAGGCGATTTGTCCAGGCTGCGCTCCCGCCTGGTCCGGGACGTCACCCTGGCCGAGATTGCGATTGAACTGAATCTGGGAGAGCACCTCCGACTGGGCTTGGGTGAAATGAAGGCCGGTGGATTCATGCGTGAGTCCATTCTGGCCGACGTGCTCGAGGCGATCATCGGTGCTATCTATCTTGACGGTGGCTTCGAGGCGGCACGTGGCGTGGTGCGGGACCTGATCGACCGACGTGAGCGCGAATTGCCGGAAGCCGAGCGCCTGAAAGACCCCAAGACCCGCCTCCAGGAACTGCTCCAGGGGGCCGGGCATGAGCTGCCAATCTATCGCGTTGTGTCTGAAAGTGGTGCCGACCACATCAAGTCTTTTGTTGTCGAATGCGCTGTTGGAGAGCTGGCGCCGGCGGTGACGGCCGAGGCAGGCAGTCGCCGCAAGGCCGAGCAGGCGGCGGCACGCATCATGCACAAGCGATTGCTGGATTCGACTAACGATGCGACGGAGCGCGGCGACTGAACAGCTGCAGATGGGCCGGGATCTGACGCTTGCGGGAAGATATTGATGAGTGAAAAACGCTTTGGCCAGGTCGCCTTGATGGGCCGACCCAACGTGGGCAAGTCAACCTTGCTCAATGCCCTTGTTGGCGAGCATCTGGCGATTGTGACGCACAAGCCACAAACGACCCGGCATCGCATTCTCGGTGTCCTGACCGAGGCCCGCGGCCAAATTGCTTTTGTCGATACGCCCGGATTGCATCGGCGCCGCGATCATGCCCTCAATCGGCGGCTGAACCGGATTGCGGCCGATACGCGTGGTGGCGTTGATCTGGTTGTACTGGTTGTGGATGCCACGCGGCAGACCGAGGAAGACAGTCTGGCACTGGAACAGGTCCGGAGTCATGACGGCCCCGCCATTCTGGCGTTCAACAAGATCGATTTGCTCAAGGACAGAAGCAGTTTGCTGAGCCTGACCGAACAGTTGACCGGCCGGGCCGAATTCGCTGCCGTGGTGTACCTGTCGGCGGAAAAGCAACAGGGGCTGGATGGGTTGGTCGATGAGGTGTTTCGGCTGCTGCCGGCAGGCGAGCCGCAATATCCCGAGGATCTTTTCACCGACCGCTCTGAGCGTTTCCTGGTCGCGGAGCTGGTTCGAGAGCAGCTGATGTTGCAGCTGCACCAGGAGATCCCCTATGGCCTGACCGTGCAAGTCGAGCGGTTCGAACGACAACCGCGACGAATCGAAATCGGCGCCTTGATCGTTGTTTCCGAGGATCGGCACAAGGGCATGGTTATTGGCCGCCAGGGCCAGGTGCTCAAGCGCGTGGGTTCGAGGGCGCGCAAGGCAGCCGCTGAGCTGTTGGGCATGCCCGTGCATCTTGAGCTTCATGTCAAAACCCGAAGTGGCTGGATGGACGATGAGGGTTCGCTCGACGAGCTGGGCTATGCGCGGTGAGCCGTATCGATTTGCAGCCGGCCTGGGTGCTGCATCGGCGAGCATGGCGCGAGTCCAGTCTTCTGGTGGACGTGCTCACCCCGGTTCACGGCCGCCTGGTGCTGGTAGCGCGTGGTGCCCGCGCCGCCCGGTCGCCATGGCGTGGGCTGGCTGAACCTTTTATTCCGCTGCAGGCCAGCTGGACGCGCCGCGGCGACATGGGCACTCTGACGGCGCTGGAGGCGATTGGTGATTCAACCCGTTTGACCGGTAGAGCACTCTGGTGCGGTCTGTATGTCAACGAGCTGGTGATGCGTCTGACGGCCAGGGACGATCCCTCTCCTGAGCTGTTTACCCTATACAGTAGACTGATGCTGGCCCTGACCGAGCCGGAGCGGTTGAGCATTGGCCTGCGTCGATTCGAACTCGGTTTGCTGGATCTGCTGGGCGTGATGCCCGATCTCACTCGGGAAGCAGGCGGTGAATGCATGGTGTCGCTTCAGGGCCGGTATCATGTCGATCCGGAGCTGGGGCCGGTGCCCGCCGGCCAGGGTGGGGCAGATGTGTTTTCTGGTGAGTTATTGCTCGCTCTGGCCGAGGACAAGCTTGAGATAGGCGACGTTGCCACCCAGGCCCGCGCCCTGACACGATTGCTGATTGACCGACAACTGGGCGGCAAGCCACTGCAGACGCGCAGCCTGTTTGGCGGTTCCGGATAACGATCTACACGGAGAACATTGCCATGCGACAAAGAATGTTGGGCGTCAACATCGATCATGTAGCCACGCTGCGCCAGGCGCGTCTTGGGCATGATCCGTCCGTGGTCCAGGCGGCCCTGCTTGCCGAACAGGCCGGAGCGGACGCCATCACCATTCACCTGCGCGAGGACCGGCGGCATATTCAGGACCGCGATGTGGAACTGCTGGCCGAGGTGATAGGGACGCGGATGAACCTGGAGCTCGCCGTGACTGATGAAATGCTGGGCATTGCCGAGCGTATTCGCCCCAGCGATGTTTGCCTGGTGCCCGAGCGCAGGGCCGAACTGACTACCGAAGGTGGCTTGAACGTTATCGGATCCCGCGATCGAATTGCCGAGGCTTGTTCGCGGCTGGCGGCGCTGGGTATTCGGGTGAGCCTGTTTATCGACCCGGCGCCGGATCAGCTCGCGGCGGCGCGCGATTGTGGCGCTCCGGTGGTGGAGTTGCATACCGGCACTTATGCCGAGGCCCGCGGCCAGGAGCAGCAACACGAGCTGACGCGTCTGCGCGAAGCAGTGAGCTGTGGGCTTGATCTGGGGCTGGTGGTCAACGCTGGACACGGACTGAACTATCACAACGTTCAGCCCGTGGCCGCGCTGGAGGGTGTACGAGAGCTGAATATCGGTCATGCGATCGTCTCGCGGGCCGTCTTTGTCGGGCTGGATGCCGCCGTTCGCGAGATGAAGCGCCTGATCGTTACGGCTTGATAGCGACAGCTATTAACGCGGCAATCAAATAGATTGCTGCGTTAATGCCCGGCCGGAACGGCCGGGACCTATGAGCGGGTTAATAATGGCGGCGCCCGGCAAGCATCTCGGCTGCCGTCTGTCAGACAGACCTGAAGATAGTCACAGTCTTTCAAGCATGCGCTGCGCATCTCGCTGGACGAAAACGTTCCAGCGATAGGGGCTGTTGACAGCTTGCGGGTCCTGGGCAAGGACCCATTCCAGGTCAGCCACCAGCTGCTCGCGATCTCTGGTCAGTGGATAGAGATAGCGCGCTCGACCCCAGCGCGGCAGCAGCGATACACCGGGGGTCGAAATGGCTTGCTCGATCAACTCGGCGGCGAATTGACGGTTACCGCCGGCAATCGGTGGCGCCGCAATATGAAAAATGGCCAGAGAGAAGGGTACCAGGCCGTACTCATGCTCCGGTGCCAGGCGCAGCGCCTGTTCCATGAAAAGTCGCAAATCCTCCAGCCCGCGAAAACTCCGTAGTCGACCGACCGCCGTCATGCCCTCGTCAAACAGGTAGGCGGTGGCAGTTGCCCAGATCACCATGGCTGGTACATCGTCTTTGTCGAGTTCGGTGGCCGCCAGCCCCGGACGCTGACCGGCGGCGAGCGCAGTTCGAAAACTCGTGTTAGCCATCAAAGCACGCTCGGCGTGCTGCTGAGCGGCTACGAACCGGGCCCTTTTTGCCGCTCGGCCGCTGGCGTAGGCTGCTCCGTAGAGCACCAGCGCTTCAGCCAGCTCGACCTGTACATCTCGGTTGTCGGGATAGCGCTGGAGCAGCGCCTCGAGCATCCGGATAGCCTCAGTCAGGCTGTCTGCATCGTTTGCCCACGCATGTTGACTACGGGCTTGAGCAAATGCGGTCTCGAAATCCTCGGAACGGAGTGCGGCCATGTCTTGCGCCGCGTGGGGAGTGTCGGATGCTTCCGGCAGCCATTGTCCGGCCGTCGTCGCACAGCCGCTGCCCAGTAGCAGAACCACAACCAGCAGCGCACCCTGCTGGAATGGACTGCGCCATCCACAGACGCCGCCCCGCGCCGGGCTGGCTGGTCCGCGCCTGCTCATGGTTGGCTGAGCGCTTTTTGGGTCGCCGAAGTCACCCTGAGAAAATCCAGGTAAGGGATGCCGGGAGAAGCCTTCGGACCTGAATCCAACGCCCGACGCAGGCTGCGACAAGCGTCGGCAAAGCGGCTGGCGCCGGCATAGCCGGCGGCGCCCGCCCATTGATGAAGCAGGCCAGCAGCCTGGTCGAACTTGCCCGTCATCATCATCTGGTCGAGGTTTGGCAGGCCTTGCTCGAGTTCGGTGACCAGCATGGCCGTGAGCTGCTTGACCAGATCGTGATCCTGGTTGGCCGCTGACAGTGCCTTGCGGTGGTCGACAAGAAGCGACTGACTGTCGCGCGGGCCGCCGCGACCGACGTGACCACCGCCTGGCCGCATGACCGCCTGGATTGCCTGGGTCAGCTCGTGGATCGAAACGGGTTTATTCAGATAAGTATCGAAACCGGCATCCAGCAAACGGCTTTTCTCTTCCGGCCGCGTATCGGCGGTGAGAATGATCATGCGCGCTGAGGAGGACGCCTTGCCGAGATCGCGTATCCTGTTGGCCGTTGCCAGTCCATCCATTTGCGGCATATGCAGGTCCATCAAGATGACATCAAAATCGTGACGGTCGCAAAGCTCGACGGCTTCAAGACCGTTTTCGGCCATCTGGATAGACTGTACGAGTCTCCCGAGACCAGCTCGAAGAAATTCGCGATTGATTTCGTGGTCATCCACGACCAACACGTTCAGGCGAGACAGCAAGCTGTGATCTGATGAATTATCCATACCGCCACTATAGCCACACCGTGATCGCAATCAAGTCATTGTTGGTCGTAGTGGTCTGGGTCTTGATGCCTTCGTTGAAGGCTGCCGAGTTGACCATTGATGCCGGCCCGGGCCAACTTGGACAGCTGGCCTGGCAGGAAGTGGCTGCGAGCTATCGGGCTGGCGAACAGGGCGGCTGGCAAGTCGAATTGCTCGGACTTTCGCTGATCGATGGTCCTGAGCTGGGCGACTGGTCGGCGAATTGCAACGCCAGCCTGGATCTGGTTTTGCCAAACTGTGACCAGGGTGGGCTGTCCTGGCGCCTGGGCGAACACACCGCACTGGACGCCGACTTTTCCCTGCTGCAGCAGGACGGATTCTGGAACCTGACAATGTCGGCCGACGGCTGGGCGCTCGAGTTGTTTTTGCCGGAAGACGATCCTGGCAAGTTTCAGGCCAGCGTCCGCTTTGACGACTTCAATCTGGCGTCCCTGCCGGTTGACTGGGTCAAGGCAGCCGGCCTGACGGTGCTGGAAGGCCGGTTGAGCGGTGAGTTGCGCTGGCTTGCCGATCGCTCGATCCAGATGGATCTGGGCCTTGATGCGGTCAGCCTGGATACCGAGGAGGGCCTGCTGGCGGCAGAGGGCTTGCAGATTGCCCT
>SKQI01000282.1 GCA_007119095.1 Wenzhouxiangella sp.
CCGAATAACCCTCCAGGTAGGCGGAGAGATTGGGGAAGTCGGTGTAATGTTCAACCAGCCAGTCGGTCTGCCCACGCAAGGTCTTGATCCTGAACCAGTCGGCAAGCTCAAAGTGCTCCGGGAACAAAGCTTGCTTGATCCGCAAGGAACGCCGCCATTTGCGAACGAAGTAGGTCTGATACACCGACAGACCGTGCTCCAGCGCATCGAGCACGTGTCGGGGACGAATGACCGGGCTGACTGCAACCGCTCGGGTGAGCTCGAAACCGTGGGCCGGCGCCCGCCGGGCCACCCGAAGGGTGAAATTCCCGCCCAGGGAGAAGCCGACCAGAAACACCGGATCTGGCCCATAGGCCTGACGAATTCCGCCGACCGCATCCAGCACCTCCAACAGGCGACAGGAATGGAACAATCCCGGATTGAGATGGTGGGAGGGTCCGTGGTCGCGCATGTTCAGGCGGAAGGTATCGAACCCGGCTTCATCCAGCGACTGCGCCGCCGACAGCAGATAATTGGACTCGGCGCTGCCCTCCCACCCGTGCAGGAGGATAACCAGGGCATTGCGACGCTGATCAGCACGACTGTGATTGCGAAAACCCAGCAGCCTGACACCATCCGCAGTCTCCACCAGCTCACGCTGACTGCGCGCCAGGTAATCTGCAGCCCCACGCTGAACACGGCGACGCCGCCACGGCCCGGAGGTGAGCAACGACTGAATATGGGCGTTGCCGAGCAGGCCGCGCGGTGCAAATGGTCGCAGCTTGTCCAGCGATTGTTCAGGATTCATAAAAGCGCTTCACCACGTCTTGAGCTTGCCGAGCCAGCGCGCTGCGGCCAGCCTTCGTGTCCAGCAGCGGCGTCCCAATCATCAGTTGGCCGAAACAAGGTGGCTGGGCAAGCAGACGCAGAATATTGGCAAAAAAATTCTCGCCGGGGCCAAACACCATGATTTCATGCAGATCGCCTTGGCGATAATAACGTATCGCAACCGGAACAATCGGCACGCCGGCTCGCAAGGCCGGCGCAAACAGACGAGCATGGAAGCGACCAACCCCGCGTTCCGGCCGGATCCCGCCCTCTGGAAAAATACCCACCCGGTGCCCCCGGCGCAGCAGGGCAGCCATGCGCCGGTTGACCCGCGCCCGGGAAGCTTCGCTGCCACGCTGAATAAACAAAGTGCCGGCCAGCTCCGCCAGCACACCAATCAACGGCCAGCCTCGAATTTCGGCCTTGGCCACCAGCCACATCGGCCACAGCGCGTGCAGAATGACGATATCCATCCAGCTGATGTGGTTGGCAACAATCAGCGCAGGACCATCGGGGAGGCGGCCGCGGATTTGAAGACGGATACCAAATATCCGCAGCATGATGCGCGACCAGGTCAGGTGCGACACTTCATGCAGGCGCCACCGACCGGCAGGCAGTTTGCGTATACCCGGAACGAAAGTCAGCAAGGTCAGGGGAATCCCGACCAGCAAGTGCAATAACAGCAATGGGCCCCGGTAAAGGGAACGCCAGGAGAACAGCTTGAAAGTCATCGTCCGGTGTTCAGGCATCATCAGGCCTCGGACAGTTACAGCGCCAGCAGGCGGTGAATTGACCTTCGATGGACTCTCCGCACTCCGGACAGGACCAGCCCGGCGCAGTGCCGCGACGATCAGCCTTGGCCAGTATCTCAACGGCGCGATCCTGATCACGGACATGCACCCAAACCGACGGTCTGGCACCCTCTGCAAAATAAATCTCGACAGCGGCCGCCCACAGATCCATGCTGCGAACGCGGGTAGGAATGTCTTCAGCTTCGAGGAGACCGCGTATGTAGCCAATCTCGGTCGGGTTATCGGCCGTATGCAGGCAAATCCAGTCTTTCACGCAAAAGGCACTGATCTGGTCCAATATCGGGCCGGCAGAGTAGCATAGCTGGAAAACGAGTCTGCCAGCCCTCAATTATTCTCAACACTGACACCTTGAATTCCCTGTGACCGTTTCCCAAAGTCAACGCCACATTCGAATCTCCTCAAGCGAACGTGAGTTCGTCGCCCGCCCCGGAGAAACGCTGCTCACAGCGGCGTTGCGCCAGGGGGTTGTGTTGCCTTACAGCTGCAAGAACGGCACTTGCTCCAGCTGCAAGTGCACCTTGCTGGAAGGGTCCGTCGTCTACCCGTTCAACCCGCCCGAGGCATTGAGCAAAGCAGAAATCGAGGCAGGTCAGGTCCTGGCCTGCCAGGCCGTACCGGTCAGCGACCTGGCCATCGAGGCGCGTGAAATCGAGCAGATTGCCGAGATTCCCGTGCGCACCTTGCCGGCCCGCGTCGAATCGATGCAGCGTTACACACCCCAGGTCATGTGCCTGCGACTGAAGCTGCCTCGTGCCGCCCGATTGCAGTTTCTTGCCGGTCAGTACGTGGATATCCTGCTGCCGGACGGAAAACGACGGGCTTTTTCCATTGCCTCGGCGCCTTCGCAGTCCGATTTCCTGGAATTGCATGTCAAGCATGTGGCCGGCGGTGGATTCACCGGGCATGTTTTCGATGGCATGCAAATCAAGGAAATCCTGCGTTTGCAGGGGCCGCTGGGCACCTTTTTCGTCCGTCGAGACAGTAGCCGGCCAATCATCATGATGGGTGGCGGCACCGGTTTTGCGCCGCTGAAGTCCATGATCGAGGAGCTGATCGAAGCAGAAGACACCCGCCCGATCGAGCTATTCTGGGGGGTCAGCCAGGCGACTGATCTGTACGCCAGCGAAATGATCCGGGGCTGGCAGAAGAAGAGAGAAAACTTGAGCTTCTACCCGGTACTGACCGACCCCGACTCAAACTGGAAAGGCGAAACGGGCTTTGTCCATGAAGCCGTGACCAGACGCCACCCTGACCTGAAGCCCTACGATATCTACATGAGTGGGCCACCTGCGATGGTGCATAGCGCCCGTCTCGCGTTTCTTAAAGCGGGAACTACCGAAGACCACCTTTTCTATGATTCTTTCGACTTTGCACCGGATATTCCTATCCGCACAAAAAGCGATTCCAGCTGAGTCGAGCCTGCCACCAGGTAGCAGGCTCGACTCACAGGGTTCGTCAAATCAATCCAGGGCTTGAAAACGATCCTGGAGCAGGTCCAGCGGCAATACGGCGAAAGCATCCGAATCGCCTGAGTCCAGATCGCCAGACTGA
>SKQI01000113.1 GCA_007119095.1 Wenzhouxiangella sp.
AACCGGGTTAGGCTGCCTGCACTTTCCTTTGGTTTGGCGTCGGTGACATGGTTGCGACCACCCTGATTCTGTACTTGATTGCCTTGCTGGGCATCGGCTTTTGGGCTCAACAGCGGGTTGGCGATAGCGAGGATTTTCATCTGGCCGGGCGCCGGATGGGGCCCGTCGTCGCTGCGCTCAGTGCCTCGGCCAGTTCCTCTTCGGCCTGGACGCTGCTGGGCATGAGCGGCGCGGCCTATGCCTGGGGGCTGCAGGCGATCTGGCTGATTCCGGCCGTGGTGTCAGGGTTTTTCATCAATTGGGTGTTCATTGCACCGCGACTGCAGCCGGCCAGCCATCGCAGCCAGGCATTGACGCTGGTTGAGTTCCTTGGGCAGGGCAGTGATCCTCGCAACGAGACCAGCCTGCGGATCATCGGCGCCTCGATCATTCTGTTCTGCTTCACCCTGTATGTGGCCTCGCAGTTTCAGGCGGCCGGTACGGCGATCAGCACCGCGCTGCCGATTTCCGCGACAGTGGCCATGATTGTCGGTGCCGTGATTGTCATTGCCTATGTGTTCATGGGCGGCTTCTGGGCGGCGAGCGTGACCGATGCCTTGCAGGGATTGATGATGCTGGCCGTTGCCCTGGTACTGCCGGTGGTTGCCCTGGCCGCCGTCGGCGGGCCAGCGGCGCTATGGCAGGGCCTCATTGCCCTGGACGATCCGTCACTGCTACGACTGGTTGATCAGCCCAGCCTGCTGCTGGCGATGGTTTTCGTCGCTGGCTTGTTCGGTATCGGCTTGGGGTATCCCGGTCAGCCTCATGTAGTCAATCGTTTCATGGCCCTGAAGTCAGCCGACCAGGTGCGATTTGCGCGCAACATCGCCCTGGGCTGGGCGGTGCTGATCTACATTGGCATGGTGGTGCTGGGCTGGTCGGGCAGGGTGTTGCTACCCGAGCTGGCTGACGGTGAGTCAGCGCTGTTGGTGTTGGCGGTGGATTTGTTGCCGGCCGTGCTGGGTGGGCTGATCACCGGCGGCGTGCTGGCGGCGATCATGTCGACCTCGGACAGCCAACTGCTGGTAGCCGGCAGCGCCGTCAGCCATGACCTGCGCCGGGGCAGGATTTCGCTCAACGCCGATCGCCTGGTGATCGTAATCCTGGGCCTGGCCGCGCTGGCCCTGGCGATGTTCTTTCCGGCCACCATTTTCGACCGCGTGCTGTTTGCCTGGCAGGTGTTGGGCAATGCGTTTGGACCGTTGCTGATTGTTTTGCTGTTTGTCGGGCCGGTAGCAGGCCGCCATCGCCTGGCAGCGATGCTGTGTGGCGCACTGCTCACCGTCCTAATCAGCTTCTTCCCGCAGGCGCCCGGTAATGCCATTGAGCGCCTGGTCCCGTTTTTCCTCGCCCTTTTAATTGCCTGGGGCGGGACTCGAGTGGATCAAAAAACAAATTAAACCACGGAAAACACGGAAGACACGGAAACTTCTTTTTTCAAAATCCATGTGTTCCGTGTCTTCCGTGGTTATAGGTTTTAGTTATTCAGCCTTGTCGTCGCCTGACTTTTTTGAGCTGCGCTTCGAGTCGGCCTGGGGCGGACGTTTCGGCTTGGCTTTGGCGTCAGCTTCCGGCTTGTTTGGCGCGGGCTTTTGGGTTGATTCCTTCTGGGCAACCAGGCCATTCAAGTCAGCCAGGTCGCTGAGGCCGACTTCATTGAGCAAGGAGTCGACCAACGGTCGCTGGGCACGATAGCGCAGGGCCTGGTCGACGACGGAGCGGGCCAGGTTGCCGTCGCCACCGTTGCCGCCGCCGCTGCCGGCACCATCGCCGCCCGATCCGCTTTGGTGCATGCCGCGCACATCGATGATCTTGATGCCGTCGATGCGCTCCATCGGCTTGACCGATTGCTCGATGATATCGGGCAGGTTCTTCAGCAGTTCCAGCTTGATCTCCAGGGCAATCTGTTCCGGGCTCAGAGCGTTACGGGCCTCGTTGATCGCCCGACGACCCTCGGCATCGACGCGGTAGCGTTCTTCGTCAGCCTGGGCACGAATGCGAATGGCTTCGGCTTCACCGGTTGCCGCAACGCGCATGGCCTCGGCACGGTCTTGCGAAGCGCGTTTCTCGGCCTCTGCCGCCACGGTAATCCCGATAGCTTCCTGCTCGGCCTGTTCGCGTGCCTGGACCAGACGAACCTGCTTGGCACGCTCCGCGGTTGCGGTGTCGCGTACGGTCTTGACCTGTTCTTCGGCTTCGACAGCCTTGGCTCGGGCCTGGTCGGCCTCGGCTCGTGCCGCCGACTCTTCACGTGACTTCTCCGAGATTGCGATTTCGCGTTCCTGTTCGGCAATCTGCACAACGCGGCGGCGCTCGATTTCGCGCTGTTCGACCTGACGCTCTTTCTCGATCTCGGCCTCGCGAATGGCGCGATCGGCTTCGATTCGGGCCTGCTCTGCCTCTCTGCGCCGCTCAGACTCCTCGCGGGCAACCGTGGCCTGGGCTTCGGCCCCACGGACCTTTACTTCCTGGTCCTGCATCAGGCGAGCATATTCCTGGTCCCTGGCGATTTGCAGCGACTGCTGCTCGGTTTCCAGGTCCTTCAGCTCAATCTGAATCTTGGTATCGCGCTCAATGTCGTTGCGCTCCTTGCGGCGCCGCTCGATTTCCTGGGTCAGCTTGGTCAGACCCTGGGCATCGAAGGCGTTTTGCGGATTGAAGAAGTCCGACGGGGTCTGGTCGAGGCCGGTCAGCGACACTGACTCCAGCTCCAGGCCGTTCTTGTGCAAATCTTCGGCCACGGCCACCTGCACCTTCTGGGCGAAGTCGACCCGGTTTTCGTGCAGCTCTTCCATGCTCATGCCGGCAGCCACGGCGCGCAGGGCGTCGACGAACTTGCCCTCGACCAGTTCCTTGAGCAGCGTAGGCTCCATGGTCCGCCGTCCAAGCGTCTGGGCCGCGGTCGAAATCGCCTCAGCATCCGGCTTGACCCGGACATAAAATTCAGCCTGGACGTCGACTCGCATGCGATCACGCGTAATCAGCGCGCCTTCGCGCTGACGAGCGACCTCGAGCTTCAGCGTGTTCATGTTGACCGGGATGAAGTCGTGCAGCACAGGGAAGACCAGTGCGCCGCCGTCCCGGACCACTTTCTCGCCGCCCATGCCGGTGCGCACGAAGCCGACTTCCTTGCTCGCCCGGTGATACAGGCGGGCGAAGATCATGCCCAGCACGAACAGGCCGAGCAATACGCCGATAACCGGCACTGCCAAAGCCGTGATATTCATATCCATGTCGATTGCAAACTCCCTGATGGTTGGTGATTGATGAAAAGCCAAATTCAAGGCCGCAGCAAGCCGCAACCTGTCAATTCAATACTCGGAATTACTCGGACCCTTCTGCCACCAGCGCGGCGTTTGGGTTCGGGATGGCGCTGAACCTGCCATTGATTCGCCGCACCAGCAGCACGAGACTGCCCTGTTCCAGCACATCGTCCTTTTCCTCCGGCTCCACCAACACGTAGTGCGTGGTCCGGAAGCGATCGCTGAGCCGGGCCTGGGCCGGCATGCCGTGGCGGGCATTGCCGCCCACAATCACGGCCGTCTTGCCGACGAACGTGGCCGTAGAGACGGCGCTGGTCTCCTCCTTCGGCAGTATCTTCGCCAAGCCACCAGTGCACCAGCGCACCATCGGCAAGGTCAGGAAAAACACCGCCGGAACGGCAATGACGCCGGGTACGGCCATGCCAATGCTCTGCCGCAGCATCGACTGGATGATCAGTCCGGCCAGCCCGAAGATGGTGAGGAAAACAACCAGCACCATCAGTACCGGCACCCGGCCGATGTACAGCCAGGCCAGCAGTCGGCCAATCAGGCTTCCGCCTTCGGGCGTGCCCGTGCCCTCGATGCCGCTGGTCGTTTCGCCCGTTGTCAGCTCGCCGACATCGAAGACATCGTCAGGCAGATCGACACTGGAAACCACGAAGTCGTCGATCGCCTCGTTGATGCCCAGGCCCTTGAACAAGGCCAGTAGTTCGAATACGAACAGGCCGGCCATGATCATCAGGGCCGCGGTAAACGGCACGCTGCCCGACGCGAGGAAGTACTCGGTCACGAGTCGTCAGACTTGAGACGGGCCAGTCGCTCCTGAATCCGGTTCTTTCGCGACAGCTCTTCCAGCTCGGCCAGCTTGGCTTCCTCGCTGGTACTGGCGCCGCTGGCACCGGCAAGCCCGGTCTGGCGGCTGAACACGCGGTCGAAGGCCGCAGAAGCGCGCTCGGCACGATTGTCTGCACTGGCGGAGCTGCCGCTTTCGCCTGTGCCCGAGGCCTGGCTGGCCTGGCGCTGCGATTGCCGATAGCTGTCCAGGGCATCGCGCATTTCCCGCTTCTTGGCCTTGAGCGCGTTGATATAGCCCTCAAGCCGGCCCTTTTCATCGGCCAGGTCGGCCAGACGCGACTCCAGTACCGGGATTTGTGCTTCCAGATCAATCTGGCGCGACACGGCGGTTTCGGCCAGGTCATCGCGACCTTCCTTCATGGCCAGGCGGGCCTGGTCAGAAAGCTCATCGTGGCGCTTGTTGTCTTCGGCCAGGCGCTTGGCGGTCAGATGGCGCTGGGCCTCGACCACACCCAATTCCTTCCGGACCTCGGAAGTTGCAGTATCGATTTCTCGAATGGCCTGCTCCATCACGGCCTCGGGAGCTGCGTTCTCGACCGCGTCAACCAAGGCGTTGAAGCCGCCGGCAACCAGCCGACCAACACGCTGTTTCAAGGACTCACTCATGCTGTTCTCCTCCAGTTGAAAGTCAGTATCCAAGCAAAATGTTCAATCGTCTTTAAACATTGAAAACAGTCGATACGGACTTCAGTCTTCCCCCGTATCGCTTTTTACCTCAAAACCGGCTCGGCTGGCCAGTGCATCCGGCCGGTAACAGCCGCGAAAACCGCTCTGACCGAGCTGCCTGATCGATTCGCTGAGACTGAAGCCGCGTTCGGCCAGACCCGCTTCCAGGCGCTCCAGGCCGGCCCGTGTATCTTTCGCCTCGGCCTTGCCGCGACAGGCTGACAGCGCAAATGCAGTAATGTCGGGCAGCCAGCCCATGACCCGGTGCACAAGCTCCGAACGCAGACCTTGTTCCATTTCAGCTGCGTGTACCTGGCGATCGACGCGGGCGAACAGGCGCCTGGCGAAGTCGTGGGCAGCGACAGGATCTTCCATGCCTTCCCGCTGAGCGCGGGCTTCATTGATCAGCGTTCGAATCTTTTCGCTCAGGTTGGCCGCGCCGGTGATCTCGACCTGGCTCAAGAACGTCAGGTCGTCTTCGTCCAGTCTCAGGGTGACGGTTTGTTTTGGCACGGTAATGATCCTTCAGCGACGATGATCGCATTCTATCACAAATTACTACAAACGCAATACATTTGTATTCAAGGTGCGACTCAGGGCGTCGCCGGTGCCGGACAGCAATCGGCCAAGCAGTGGCTTGCGGGTTCGTTTGCTGACCTGGTAAAGCTCGGCTTTGGCGCTGGTTTCGAGCAGATATTCATCGCTGGTCAACACCTGGTCGGCCAGCTTGCGGGTCAGTGCCTGAGTGCCATACCAGTATTCACCGGTAGCGACTTCGTCCAGATCCAGTTGCGGTCGGTAACGGGCAACAAAATCCTTGAACAGACCGTGCGCCTGTTCAATTTCCTGCTGGAACTTCTGTCGACCCTGGTCGGTGTTCTCGCCGAATAGTGTTACTGTCCGCTTGTGCTCGCCGGCCATGAACTGTTCGAAGTCGATATCGTGCTTTTTCAGCATCCGGTTGAAGTTCGGCAGCTGGGCGATCACTCCGATAGAGCCCAGAATGGCAAAGGGGGCAACAAGGATGCGGTCCGCGATACAGGCCATCATGTAGCCACCGCTGGCAGCTACTCGGTCAACGGCAACAGTCAGGCGTAGGCCGCGCTCGCGAAGTCGCACCAGCTGGGCCGCTGCCAGGCCGTAGGTCGGGATCATGCCGCCACCGCTTTCCAGCCTTAGCAGCACTTCGTCATTGTCGTTGGCCACGGTAAGAATGGCGGTGATCTCCTCGCGCAGGGACTCGGTGGCGCTGGCCCGAATATCGCCCTGGAAATCGAGCACGAACAGGCGCGGTTTGTCGCCGTCACCATGTCGCTTGCGGGCTGCTTTCAGCGCTTTCTTTTCGGACTTCAGCGCCTTGACCGGCAGCATCGCCGCCTTCATGGTCATGCTGGCCTGGCGGTATTCATCGTTCAGATGCCTGACTTCAAGACGGGCCGGCAGCTGATCTTGCTGGCGCGCACTGCGCAAGGCGTTGACAATAGCCGTCACCAGTACCAGGGCGACAAGGAGCACGGTCAGGGACTTGGCCAGAAACAGGCCGAATTCACTCAAGAATTCCATCACGATCATCCAATCTCCAAAAAGCGGCCCGCCAGTCTACTCCGGCCGATGGCCGGGATGATGGTCGGAAGCGCGGTGGGGTAAACTCGCCCGTTCCGTGTTCGTGCCATTTCCCAAGGAGTGCTATTGAATGACTCTCGCTAGCTGTTACCGTTTTTTCCTGCCGCTCTGTCTGTTGCTGGCTGGTGTCGCCGCGGCTGACTCGCCGCGCCCCATCACCCACGAAGACTTGTGGTTGATGCCGCGAGTCGGTGCGCCGGTCGTCAGTCCCGATGGGCAGCGTGCCATTGTTGCGGTTACCCGACCGGCCTACGACAGCGATGATCAGGCCAGTCATCTCTGGTTGATCAGCACCGACGACAGTGCACCACCTCGTCAGATCACCTTTGCCTCTGCCGGCGAGTCGCAGGTGACCTGGAGTCCGGACGGCCGCACAATCGCCTTTACTGCGCGGCGTGACGGTGACGAGGCCAGCCAGATTTACTTGCTGGATCTGGCTTCCGGCGGAGAGGCTCGCCGCGTTACCGATATAAGCACCGGCGCACGTCATCCCAGGTTTTCACCCGATGGTAGCCGGATTGCCTTCACCAGCAATGTGCATCCGGACAGCCAGAGCGATGAGGACTCGCGCCGGATCCGCAAGGAGCTGGACGACAGGCCCTACCATGTCCTTACCTACACCGGCTTCCCGATCCGCAACTGGAATACCTGGCAGGACGATTTCAGGCCACGGCCTTTCGTGCAGCACCTGGACAGCGGCGAAGTCGTTGACCTGCTGGCGGGTACCGAGCTGGTGACCAGCGCCGGCTTTGATGGCAGGCGCACTGCGGGAGGCAGCGAGCTGGATCTGACCTGGACACCCGATGGTTCGGCAGTGGTGTTCGTGGCCAGCCGCAATCGGGATCGCTTCGCTTTCGACAGCACCCACAATGACCTTTGGCTGGTATCAGCCGATGGCGGTGAACCGCGACGTCTCACCGGAACGGACGACCCTGCTGGCTCCGACAACTGGGGCAATCCTCGTTTCAGCGCTGATGGGGCCTTTCTTCTGGCCCAGTTCATACCGCGTACCGAATGGGTCTACAACGCGGCCCGGCTGGCAGTCCTTGACTGGCCCGGGGCGGCCAAGCAGGCCGAAATCACTTTGCCCGATCATCGCTCGGTGGCCGAGTATGCCCTCGCACCCGATAGCGAAACGGTCTTCGTGTTCACTGAAGATGCCGGGCTGGTCCGATTGTTCGAGGCCAATATCAGCGGCGGCGAGGCCACGCCTTCCTTCGATCAGTCCAAGGGAATTTATTCCGGCATGGATCTTGGCGGGAACGAAGGGCAGGGCATGTTGCTGGCCCGTTACGAGTCGGCCGCCGAACCGGCCGAGGTTGTTCGCCTGGTGCCCGGGCAAGGGCACGAACGGTTGACGACGTTTACCGAAGAAGCAGTGGCCGACCTGGATCTGCCGCCGCTGGAGCATTTCTGGTTCGACAACGACGATGGTGTCCCCATCCACAGCATGCTGGTGCGACCGGCCGGCTTCGACCCGAACCGCCGCTACCCGCTGCTGGTGCTGATGCATGGGGGACCGCACATCATGTATCGGGACTACTTCTTCCTGCGCTGGAATTACCACCTGCTGGCGGGCACTGACTATGTGCTTGTGCTGACCAACTACTCGGGATCAACCGGCTTCGGCGAGGAGTTTGCCCGTCGCATCCAGGGCGATCCGCTGCGCGGGCCGGCGATTGAAATCAACCAGGCAGCCGATGTTGCTATCGAGCGTTTCGGATTCATCGACGGCGACCGTCAGTGCGCGGGGGGTGCCAGCTACGGCGGCCACCTCGCCAACTGGATGCAGGGCGCCACCGATCGTTACCGCTGCCTGATCAGCCATGCCGGCCTGGTCAACCTGATTACCCAGTGGGGCACCAGCGATGCCGTTTTTCATCGCGAGGCCAACCTGGGGGCGCCACCATGGGAAGACCCCGATGTCTGGCTGGACCAGAACCCGCTGATGTACGCAGACAACTGGCAAACGCCCGTGCTGGTCACCATCGGCAAGAAAGACGAGCGCGTGCCCCTGGCCAACGTGCTGGAGTACTGGACAGCACTGCAGCGCCAGCAGGTCGAAAGCCGGCTGCTGGTCTATCCGGACGAAGATCACTGGATCATGTCTGGACACAACAGCCGCCATTTCTACGGTGAAATCGCCGACTGGCTGGCGCGTTGGCTCAAGGACTAAGCGAGCGATCAGGCCTTGCCGTTGAATAACGCCTGGGTGCCCAGGGCTTCGGCCGCGGCACCCAGGCGTTTCAAGGCCAGGCAATAGGCCGCTTCACGGAATGAAACCTTCAGATCTTTGGCGAGTTCCATCACTGCCGCAAATTGCTTGCGCATGCGCTTTTCAAGGCGCTTGTCCACCTTCTCTTCAGTCCAGTAATCGCCGCTGCGGTTCTGGACCCACTCGTAGTAGCTGACGGTCACGCCGCCGGCGTTGGCCAGGATGTCAGGAATCACGGTGACCTCGTGCTCCTCGAGCAGCTTGTCTGCCTCCATCGTCGTCGGGCCGTTGGCCAGTTCCAGGATCACACGAGCACGAATGTCATTGGCATTGTTTTCGGTAATGACGTCATCGAGTGCTGCCGGAATCAACACGTCGACATCCAGAGTCAGCAGCTTGTCGTTGGAGATGGTTTCAACATCGTCCTGGTCGCACACTGAACTTTTGCAGTAAACGTCTTCGACCTTGCTGCCGGCGCGCTTGCCGTTGATGACTTGCGGAATGTTCAAGCCGTTCTCGTTGTAGATGCCGCCGCCAGAATCGCTGACTGCCACGATCTTGAACCCATCCTCATGAAGCAGGCGGGCAATCGACTGACCCGCGTTGCCAAACCCATGGATGGCAACCGTGGTCTTTTCAGGCTGCCAGTCACGGTCCCGCGCCAATTCACGAAGACAGAAATAACCGCCGCGTCCGGTGGCGCCGGCACGTCCCTGGCTGCCACCCAGCGCCAGCGGCTTGCCGGTGATCACGTCCGGACTTCGGCGCCGGACAACGCTGGCGTATTCGTCCATCATCCAGCCCATGATGCGCTCATTGGTATAGACATCAGGGGCGGGGATATCAACCTCGGGGCCGATGAAATCGGCAATCTGGCGGATAAAGCCCCGGCTGAGCCGTTCCACTTCCAGCATGCTTAACTGCTTGGGGTCGACTGCGACACCGCCCTTGGCACCACCATAGGGCAGATCCATGATTGCGCACTTGCAGGTCATCCAGAACGCAAGCGCCTTGACTTCGTCCAGATCCACTTCAGGGTGAAAGCGTAGACCGCCTTTGCCGGGCCCCAACAAGTCGGAGTGCTGAACCCGGTAGCCCTGGAACACTTCCAGGCTGCCATCGTCTCGACGGACTGGGATGGAAACGGTCAATACCGCTTTCGGATAGTGCAGCCGCTGCAGCGCCTCTGGCGGAATGTCCACTTGTTCCGCTGCTTGATCAAGGCGGGCTAGAGCGCGCTCAAATGCATTGCTGGCCATATATCTCCATTGGATCGAAGGGTGCGATGGCCCGAAAGGATACTCGCCTCGCCGACAGGGAGATGACAATCTGTTTGTTGAGGCGGAATTCACCGCCCGCGGGCTGCACTGCTGATTTCTTGCACGGACGCTGCGAAACAGCGCCCTTCAGGAAGCGGGTGTCAGGAACCGAGCAAATTGCCGGTGGCAAGCGTGACCCTGATGCCAACGCCAAAGATGGTCTCACTACCGTTATCGTCACGGTCAGTATGGCGAACACCACCGTGAATGGAAAAGCGTCTGTGCATGTGATAGCGCACGCCAAGGGCGGCGTACTGACCATCATTGTTGCCAGCCCTGTCGTTGAACAGGCTGAATCCGGCCATCAGTTGCCAGGCGCTGTCCAGACGGTAGCTGGCATTGGCGTGGAGAAAGTCGCCGTCTTCCAGGCCGCTGCCGCGACGTTCCCAATGCGAAGCCAGTGTCCAGGCGTCATGGGACCAGCGCAAGCCCAGCTTGGTGCCGCTGCGATTGTCCGGACCTTGCTGGAATTCGCTGGCATCGATATGGGCGGCCATCAGTTCAACCGGTCCAACCGGCAGGCTCATCGACAAGCCCCAGGCATGGTTGCCCGAGGTGCCGCCGGAACCGAGATCGGAAAGATCATCGACGGCGCCAAACAAGGTGAAACTCAGATCACCGAAGGCATGGCTGTAGCTAAGGGCATTGTCGACGTAGCCGCCATGACCGAACGCACCGCCGGAGCGCCCCAGGTTCGCGCGCGCCTGCATGAAGGTCGCGTTCAGGGGGTCCCAGCCCAGGCCGGCCGTCTTGTAAGGGGTTTCAAGTCTGCCCACCATCAATCGGCCCCAGGGACCATCGAGCCCGACTTCGACCTCCCGCTCGCGGGCATCGCCATCTTTCAGCCCCTCCATGTCGACGTTGAAGCCGAGACGGCCGACGACACGAGTGCGTTCAGTGACCCGAAAGACACCGTCGATGAATAGCGCACCCCAATTGTGACTGTTCTTGTTACCACCGCCCCAGCCGTCAGTCAGATACCAACCCGTGCGGTCGCGGGCTTCGGCAGCACTGCCGCTGACATTGACCAGTTCAGGCTGCAGCCGTAGCAGAATGCTGAAGTGGTTGTCGTCAGCAAAAGCCGGCGGAGCCAGCAGGCCAAAAACCAGCAAGCAGCGGGACAGGTAACGCAGCGGCTGACTCATGAATGGGATGTTTTGCCAAACAGCGCAGTCGTCAACGGCCAAAGTAGAACAGCTGCCACCAGGGCGGCGGCGATCGAACCACCCAGGATGGACAACCAGTCCAGCAATCCGCTGAGATCAGAGAATCGGGCCGATGTGATCCAGGGAGCCAGGAAAAACGCCAGCACCCCGATCACTGCCCCACCCAGCAAGGCTGGTCGCCCACCGGAAGTCCAGGAACGGCCTCGGCTGGCAAGCAACCAGGCGGTAACGGCCACGTTAATGGCCAGCACTATCACAATCAGCGGCAACCAGGGCCGAATGACTTCAAGCAGGACGGCAAAGATACCGAAAATGGAGAAGGCCATGCACTCAGACTCCCGTAGGTTTGGTCAAAATCGTTGCAGAACGACTAGTGGTCCTTCAACATGATGTTAGGATTCAGTTGGTCTGTCAGCGTTCAGGGCAAGGCGCGGCTCGCAGTGAATGGCCGTCGCCCTTCACAAGAGCCGGAACGCAGCCATGGACGCTGACAGGCCAACCCTTCGGG
>SKQI01000104.1 GCA_007119095.1 Wenzhouxiangella sp.
GACGCTTCGGGTCAATCTTTCTTCGGCCCCGTAACCGGCATCACCGCCAGTGACGCCGGCATTGTTGATCCGCAGGGCTCCTCCAGTCTGTTCCAGTTTGAGATGGAGTCGGGCGAGTTCAGCCTGACCGTTGAATTGCTTGAGGTCGACGGGTTCGACCTGGATTGGCTGGGAGAGGGTACCACCAACTTCACCGTTGTCGACTGATCGAGTAGTCCATCGGCTGGCTGTATGAACAACAGCGGCGACCTCCTTCCGACGAGGTCGCCGCTGCCGTCCAACGCTCCCACCGGGCCGAACCAAAGCGGTAGCGCCACTGGCATCAGCTTCGCCATCTCGCCTCGGCGTCGCCCGTTCATGCCTGTGCTAGCATGCAGCGATCTGGCCCGATTCTCATTGAACAGTAAGTTTGCTACCCATGAAACCTGCAAGCGGCCAGGCATTCCTGGAAAGCTGGATCGAAGGATACGCTGGCAAGGTCTCATCAACGGACGCCGCTGCACTGCGGGCCGCCTTGCCCAGCCTGGCGAGCATCGCCGAATCTGACAAACGCCTGACCGGGCAAGCACTTAGCGCGCTGGAGAGACTGTCGCCGGACAGTGATACGGTCATGGCCACGCTCCTGCTGGCCTGTCAGGCAAAAAGTGCAGACGGCAGCGATGCTCCGCCGGCCCGGCCTGAAGCACACAAGCTCCTTGATCAGCTGTCAGCACTGACCCACTTCGGCCAGACCTATCTTCCCGATGATGCCGCCAGGGCAGAAGGGCTGAGACGCCTGCTGCTGGCGCTGGTGGACGATGTTCGCGTGGTACTGATTGCCCTGGCCTGGCAGCTTGCTCGTCTGCGCCTGGCTGCCGGTCTGGACGAGGAGACGCGGCGACGGCTGGCGCATGAAACCCAGCTGATCCACGCGCCGCTGGCCAATCGGCTGGGCATCTGGCAGCTGAAGTGGGAACTGGAAGACCTGGCGTTTCGCTATCGAGAGCCGCGCACGTATGAAAACATACGGCGCCTGGTTGCCGAGCGCCGCAGCGACCGCGAAGCATTCATCTCGGCCTTCATGGCAAGGCTGCGCGAGGTGGTGATCGAGGCCGGCATTCAGGCCGAGATCACCGGCCGGGCCAAGCATATCTACTCGATCTGGCGCAAGATGCAGCGCAAGGGTCTGGATTTCCACGAGCTGTTCGATGTGCGTGCCGTGCGCGTGCTGGTCGACAACGTGACCGAATGCTATACCGTGCTTGGCCTGGTTCATACCCACTGGCAGCCCGTGCCCGGCGAGTTCGATGACTACATCACCAACCCCAAGGCAAACCTCTACCAGTCCCTGCACACGGCAGTAACCGGTTCGCGCGGCCGCGTGGTGGAAGTTCAGATCCGCACCCACGACATGCATCGCCACGCCGAGCTGGGTGTTGCTGCACACTGGCGCTACAAAGAAGGCGGGCCGCGCGATGCCGGGCTGGAAAAGCGCATCGGCACGATGCGCAAGCTGCTCGAAGGGCTGGAGTCGGAAGACGATGACAGCAGCCTGCTGGAAAGTTTCCAGAACGCGACCAGCGAAGACCGGGTCTATGTGCTCACCCCGCGAGGCGAGGTCAAGGATCTGGCCGCCGGCGCCACGCCGCTGGATTTCGCCTACCTGGTCCATACCGAAGTCGGGCATCGTTGCCGCGGGGCTCGCGTCAACGGCCGCATCGTACCGCTAACCACGCCGCTGAAGAATGGCGATCGGGTTGAAATCCTCACGGCCAAGGAACCCCGACCCTCCCGTGACTGGCTGAGCCCGCGCCTGGGCTATATCCGTACCGCCCGGGCCCGGTCCAAGGTGCGGCACTGGTTCAAGCAGGCGAACTACGAAGACAATCTGGCAGCCGGCCGCCAGGCCGTGGAAACCGAATTCAGGCGTCTTGAGCTGGACCCGGCCGAGCTGGAAAAGATTCTGAGGGTCTACAACTTCAAACGCGTTGACGACCTGCTCGTTGCCGTTGGCAGCGGTGATCTGACCGTGGGTCAGCTGGCCGGCGCCGTCGAACGCCTGCATGCCCAGGCCAATGCCCCGACCACCCTGGCCGTTCAAAAACCAACGCCCCAAGCCCGCGACAAGGACGACATTCGCATCGAGGGCGTGGGAAACCTGCTCTATCAGCTTTCGCGCTGCTGCCAGCCGGTGCCCGGCGATCCAATCGGCGGCTATATCACCCGCGGCCGCGGCATCAGCATCCACCGTCAGGATTGCCGCCAATTCATTCACCTGGGCAACCAGCACCCGGAGCGGATCATGGAGGTGCGCTGGGCTGACCGGGCCAGCAGCCGCTACCCGGCCCGCATCCTGATCGAAGCCTGGGATCGACGCGAGCTGATCCGCGACATCGGCCAGCTTCTGGCCAGCGAAGGGGTGAACGTGTCGGCCATGAATGCCGGCCACAGCGAGCTGGATGAACAGGTACGTATCGAGCTGACCGTACAGGTGAGCGATTTTGATCAATTAGCCTCCCTGCTGAACAGGCTACAGGCCATCACCAGCGTGATCAGCGCACGCCGACTGAAGTAAGCGATGACGGATTCAACGCCGGCAGTCAGCCTGATCATTCCAAACTGGAATGGCGCCCATCACCTGGTCGATTGCCTGGACTCGCTGTACGACCAGTGTCGAAACGGAGTCGAAGTGGTGGTGGTCGACAATGCGTCGTCCGATAGCTCGCTGGCGCTGCTGGAGAGCCGCTACCCCTGGGTAGCGCGGATTGCGCTGGACGACAACCTCGGGTTTTCTGCAGCGGTCAACGCCGGCATACGGGCAACCTCCGCGCCGCTGGTCGTGTTGCTGAACAACGACACCCGGGTCGCGCCCGACTGGCTGCAACAATTGGTGACAGGCTTGAACCAATATCCCGAAGCCTCCTTTGCTGCCAGCAAGATGCTGCTGTTCGACCCGCCGCACCGGATCGATTCGGCCGGTGATCATTTTTCCCTGCTGACCGGCGCCGGCTTCAATATCGGCGCCGGCGAGCCGGCCGAGTCCCATGCCGACCCGGCCTGGGTGCTGGGCGCCTGCGCCGGTGCCGCAATCTACCGACGCTGCCTGTTCGAAGACATAGGCCTGTTTGACGAAGACTTTTTCCTGGTTTTCGAAGACGTCGACCTGGATCTTAGAGCCCAGGTCGCCGGACATCGCTGCATTTACCTGCCCGATGCGGTGGTCTATCACAAGCGCGGCGCATCCACCGACAACACCAGCCGGGCAGTCGCCGCGCGCGCCTGGCGCAACCAGATCTGGGTGGCCGGCAAGAATCTGCCCCCCTTGTTGCTGGGCTGGTGGTCGCTGATCTTTGTCCTGGAACTGATTCGCCTGGTGATTTTTTCGGTGATCGCCCGAATGTGGCGCAACCTGGTTCAGCGACGCAAGCCGCCGGCTGTCAGCGCGGAAGCCCTGGACAAGTCACAGCCGGCACCCAGCTGGCGCCAGGGCACCCTGGTCGGTCACCTGTGGCCCGAGTTTCGTCATGCCCTGCGGCTGCTACCGGCCAAGCGGAGGGAGATTCAACCGCTGCGGCGGATCAGCAGCCTGCGCCTGCTCCGGATTCTGCTGAAAACCCGGCGACCGCTGGAGCATTCCTGATGCCTGCCAGAACCGGTGCGCTGATCATTGCCTATCACCCCGATCAAGGACAGATCGAGGCCCTCTGTGAGCGAATTGCTCCCCAGGTCGACCGTGTGCTGATCATCGATAACAGTGAGCCACCGGCCGGGCTTGAACCTGCGGATGCGCGGGTAATCGAACCCGGAACGAACCTAGGCGTCGGTGAAGCGATCAACCTTGGCGTCAGCCAGTTGATCGCCGATGATTGCGGCCAGGTCTTGCTGCTGGACCAGGACAGTAGGCCTGCCAGTGACATGGTCGCCAGACTGCTGCATTGCCTGCAACAGTCGAAAGCCCGGGGAGAGCGTGTGGCCGCCGTCGGGCCGGTGATTCGCGACCAGGCCAGCGGCGAAGATGCGCCGTTTGTCCGCTTCGCCCTGCCGTTCAACCGTCATCTGCGCCAGCGCCAAGGTGCGGTAGCCTGTGACTTTCTGATCACCTCTGGCACGCTGATTGACCTGGAATGCTGGCCATCGGTCGGCCCGATGCGAGGCGCCTGGTTCATCGACAGTATTGACATGGAGTGGTGCTTTCGTGCCCGGCGGGCCGGTTTTACCGTGCTGGGCTGCTTCGATACCTGGCTGGAACATGCCATTGGACAGCGACAGTACGCCCTGCCCGGCCAGCGCCTGGCCTTTCGCCATCATGGTCCAGAGCGGCTGTACACCATGATGCGCAACCGGGTTTTTCTGTATCGCAGTCAGGCACCCGTGGCCTGGGTCATTCAGGACCTGCTGCGAGCGGCAGCGAAACTGGCCTGGTTCAGCCTGCTGGTGCCGCCGCGCTGGCGCAATACCCGCGCCATGCTGCGAGGCCTGCGCGAGGGGCTGCTTACGCGCCCCGTGCCCTGAGATCGCTCTCCATCGCCTTCAGCGCCCGCCGTGCTGCCTGGCGCGAGAAATACTGCTCCACGTTGGCCAGGCCGGCCGTTGAAACCGCTTCCCAAAGCTCGGCATCTTCGTGCAGACGCACCACTTCAGCAGCAAAGTCCTCGGCGCTGTCGGCCACCAGCACATCTTGCCCGTGAACCAGGAACATGCCCTCGGCGGCGCAGCTTGTGGCGACAACCGGCAAGCCGTGGGCCATGGCCTGATTGACCTTGCCCTTGACCCCGGCGCCATAGCGCAGCGGTGCTACCGACACCCGGCAGCGCTCCAGATACGGCTGCAGATCCTCGACGAAACCGTGCACTTGCACGCCAGGTTCATCCAGCTCGCGGATTTCCGGCGGCATCCGGCTGCCGATCAGGTGCAACTCCATGTCAGGGATGGCTTCGCGAACGCGCGGAAAGATCTCTTCGACCAGCCAGCGCGCCGCATCGACATTGGGAACGTGCTGGAAACCGCCGACGAACAGCAAACCGCGGCGGTCGGCCCAGTCGCGGGCGCGACCGTGCACGGTGTGGATATTGGAGACGATGCGAACGTCAGCCTCCGGCACCAGTTCGCTCAGCAAGGTCTGCTCGACCGGGCTGACGACCAGGGTTGCCTCACAGGCCTGGATCAGGGCCAGCTCTTCTTTACGGGTGGCAGCTGCCCGTTGGGCAATATCTTCTGCACCGGTCAGCTCGGCCTCCCGCTGCTCGCGCAGGAAGTGCAGGTCTACGGTATCGAACACCAGCGGTGCCTGCGGCGCGTGGCGACGCAGCAGATCCAGCATCGGCGCCAGGACGTAGTGACGGCTGACCAGAATCAAATCCAGGTCCGCACCATGCTGTTTCAACCAGGGTTCCAGCATATTGACCTGGGGTGCGCACAACACCTCGATACCGGCTTGTTCCAGCTGCTCGCTGTAGCCGGCCACGCGCAGGCGATTCTCCGGCATGAAGCTGACCTGGTAACCCAGGTCGCGCAACAGCTCCATCATCGCCACCACGCGCACTGATCCAGAGTCGTGATCCGGCTGCGGGGTAACTGCATCGATCAGCAGCAGGCGGCGCGGCAGGCGCCGGTAACGCAGGTGGCGAACCGGGTCGGCACGCTCGAAGTCCGGCTCGGCCGGCGGGTGCTCGGCCAGCATGTCAGCCCAGCGCTCGCGGAACTTGTCGCGATTGACCGCCTGGTAGCGCTTGGCACCGCTGGACTCGTCAGTGCCGGAAGTCGCCCCTTCGTGGTGAATAATGGTTGCGCGGGGCTGGTAAATCACCTTGCCGCCGCCAGCCCGAACCTTGAAGCACAGATCAGTATCTTCGTAGTAAGCGGGTCGATAGTGGGTATCGAACCCGCCCAGTTCGTGAAATGCCTGGCGTCGAATGGCGAGACAAGCACCCGAGACGTAGTCGGCCTCGCTCAAGAAATTGTATTGCGGTAGCTCGGGGTCATCGCCACGGCCATAGTTCCAGCCGCTGGCATCGCTGAAGATCAGCCCCCCGGCCTCTTGCAGGCGCCCATCCGGGTAAACCAGCTTGGCGCCGACGATGCCCACCTTGGCATCATTCTCGAACGGCATCAGCAGGGCATCCAGCCAGCCTTCGGTAACGGTGGTGTCGTTGTTCAGAAACACCAGGAATTCGCCGCGCGCAGCCTCGGCGCCGCGATTGCAACTATCGATGAAGCCGGCGTTATCGGCATTACGCAACACGCGCAGACCTTCACAATCGGCCAGGTAAGCAGCGGTGTTATCGCTGGAACAATCATCGACCACGATGACCTCGAAGTCGGCGCGGCAAGGATGGTCGAGCAGGCTGTTCAGGCAGGCAGCGGTCAGTTCGACCTTGTTGTAGACCGGGATGACAATGCTGACCGCAGGCTGCTCGACAGGCGCCAATGTAACCGGCTGGAGCACGGCAGCCGGCACCGGTTCCATGGTTTCCGGCTGATCGGGTTCAGGTGCAACCTTGGTTCCGGGCGAAATTTGCCCAGCCGACGCTTGCCCGGGCAACGGCTGCTGGTGCAGCCGAGCCAGGGTCGCCGACAATCCGTCCCGGCGCAGACTGGCCAACAGAGCGGCCAGCAGACCTGGCCAGAGCAACGGGTTCCAGGCTCGTCGATCGCGCAGCTTGCGCGCCAGCCGGGCGAAAAAACGAATCGGCCTGGTCAACCGCCAGGAACGACTGTTCAACACCAGATCCAGGTGCATCTGCAGGGCATCGGCCCGATACCGGTTGAGGTTCAAGTTGTGGACCAGCTCGTCGCGCTCGCCTTGCAAGCGGGAAAGCTCGGCTTTGCGCAACACGAGGCGCTGCTGCAAGGTAGCCAGTTCCTCGCCAAGCGCGCGCAGCTGTTCAGCCTGCTCGGCAGCCAGGGCGGCCTGCTCCTGGCCCCAACGCTCGCGCTCGCCGAGATCAATCCGAGCCTGCTCCAGTGCCTCATTCAGCTCCTGCGCCCACTGGCTGCGGGCTTCAAACTCGGACTGCAACCGAGTCAGGGCTTGACCCGTTTCGTCCAGCGACAGCTCAAGCGAGCGCGCCCAGCGGGTGCGATCATCGGCCAGACGTTCCTGACGCCGGGCCCATTCGGTGCGCCTGGCCAGCTCTGCCTGCATGGTGCCAATCTTCTGGTCGGCGGCTGCCAGTTCGCGAATCCTTGTCCCCAGCGCGTGCAAGGCGAAACCCAACTGTGGCGAGCTCGGCAGTGCGCCGTAGTCGGCAAGCTGCACAAAAGGCACCACGTCACGATAGCGGTCCATGCTCTCTGCCAGGGTTGGCTCGGGGCGGGCGTTGCCGGCCAACTGGCTCAGCCTACCGGGATTCCCGGCCAGATCCCGGATGGTGCCAATCAGGCTCGAAGCATTTGGTTCGAACAGAATGCCGTCTCGACCATCGCGAATTCGCTCAACAAAACTGCCAACCCGCGTCGCCACGGGAACCAGGCCCAGCTGGCGAATTTCGCTCAAGACGTAGTTCCAGGTTTCCGGCACGGTAGACAAAAACAGTACGGCATGCGGTCGCAGCGTGCCCAGCAGTTCGGCAAGCTGATTCGGATGGAAGTCCATGATGATATCCACGCCCGCCTCGCCAAACAGCGCTTCAGCACGCTTGCCGGCCCCAACCAGGGTCAGGCGCGCATGCTCGGTCAATGCCGGCAGTGACTGTTCCAGCAGGCGCAAACCCTTGCCTTCTGACAGCCGCCCGATCATTACCAGCGACAGCCGGCCTTCATCGGTTCTTGCCGGTTCGAACTCAGGCAGCTCGGACTCGGTCGGCGGTTGACCATGAGCGATGACGTCGATACGTTGTTCGAGGCGACCGGGAAACAGGTTGGACCACCGTGCCGCAACGTGCCGGGTAGGTGCAATCAAGCGAGCTTCATGGGTCAGAACAGCATCCAGCCAGCTTTCCCTGATCGTCTGCCAGTGGCGCGAGGACCGATTGGCAAAAAGCCCCGTGCTCGACAACTTCGCAACGGCCGCGTCAACATCGAAGCCCTCGCCATCTCGAACGAAACGCTGCGGATCGATATCCAGCACTGGCGAAGCCGGATAGAAATCATGCAAAACCTGCCCCGTCGGCAGTCCGGTGCGCAGGCAGTCGAGGCTGTGACCAATCAGCGATGACACCAGCACGCGACCGACCCGGTAGCGAGCGATGATGGCATCCAGGAAATTGGCGTACTGCGCGTGTCGCACCACCGTATCGGCAATCGGCGGCGACAGCATCCACTCGACCAGTTTCGCCCGATCCGGCCCCAGGGCAAAGAGAGCCAACCGCTGACCATGCTCCTGTCCGTCCGACTGACCGGAAGCGACCAGCACCAGGTGCAATCCTTCGGTGTCATGCTCGCACTGGTCGCGAATCCAGCGGGCAATACCGCCGCCCCAGGCGTGGGTGACGTGCAGGGTGACCGGTCTGGGATCAAGGCCAAAGTACGGAAGATTGGACACTTCCTCGCCAAGCAAACTCAGCAGGCCGGAACGAAGCTGGCCAAAAGCGGCTTGCCCGATCGGCGCGTCAAGCTTGCCGTGATTGGATGGCAGGGCGGGATCGCGCAGCCACAGCGTATCGATCACGGCCTGATCAATACCTTCCAGGCTATCAACCTCGACCGCCACCCCGGGACGGAACAGCACGGCGCTGCCATCGTGCCGCTGGAGCGGCGTCCAGCGCTTCGACCCACAGGCCGCTACCAGGGAATCCAGGGCTTCGGGCAGCTCGTGCTCGGCCAGCGCGGCAACCGGATTCAGATTGGCATCACGGTTGTTCGGCAGCCAGGTCAGCGACGGGCAGGCGGGGTCGTCCAGCAAAGCCGCCAGGCGTGCGGCCATATTCGGCACCGGCTCAATACCACTGGCAAGTACCAGAACCGGCTGGCCGTCAGGATTGGGCAGGGTAGCCAGCAAGTCGGCAAGCGAGCTGCCAGCACTGTCCAGGGCGGTCAGCTCATGGAGCTTGGCCAGCGACTGTCTGGCAAACAGGCAGGCATCGGGGAAAGCCGCGCGAACCACATCCAGCCAGTCCGAATTCAGCCGGCCATGCCGGTCCGGCCGACAGATGATCAGAAAAGGTGGGAGCGCGACAGGAGCGCCGCCGAAAGCAGAACTGGTCATGAGGGGCTTGCCTTGATCAACACTGGGGACGGCCAACAAGCATCAGGCCATCGACTCCCGAACCAATCTCCCATTATAGCCCGTTCATCGACCTCACCCCGGCCTGCCTGAGCCCCACTCTTCCCTCTACAATAGCCGGGTGCTGCGCCGCTTCACCATCCTTTCCCTGCTATTTCTTGTCGGCCTGACCCTGGGTCTGGCCGGGCCGTGGATATGGTGGCTGGACAGGGAAGCGGGCTCGCGCTTTGCCGAGCGTCAGTGGACCCAGAACAGCCGCGTCTATGCCCGGCCGCTGGAGCTTTACCAGGGTCTTGCGATCAGCCCGGAGGATTTGCTGGTCGAGCTGAACGCGGCCGGCCTGCGCAGCGGCGACCCGGCCCAGCCCGGGCGCTTCCGGCACAGTGGGTCGGCTTTCGACATTCATCTGCCTGCCTTCCTGCACTCAGACGGGCCGGAACCGGCCGCGCGGATCAATTTGCACCTTGAGCAGGGCACGGTACAGGCCCTGAACAGCAACAACGGCAGCAGCCTGGTCCGCGTCCCACCGGCCGAACTGGGTGCGCTCTTGCCGCTGGACGACAATGACCGCACCCTGATCGCACTGGCAGACTTCCCGCCCCTGCTGGTCACCGGCATCCAGGCCGTCGAAGACCGCAGCTTCAACCATCACCACGGCATCGACCCCAGGGGCATGCTTCGCGCCGCCTGGGCCAACCTGCGCCACGGCCAGGTCGTGCAAGGGGGCTCGACCATCACCCAGCAGCTGGTCAAGAACCTGTTCCTGACCCCGGATCGTAGCCTGGTCCGCAAGATCAACGAAGCGATCATGGCGATCAGCCTGGAGCGGCGCTACGGCAAGGCTGCCATCCTCGAGGCCTACCTGAACGAGGTTTACCTGGGCCAGGATGGACCGCGTGCCATTCACGGTTTTGGCCGCGCCAGCGAGCACTATTTCGGCCTGCCGGTCCAGGCCCTGGCGCCGGAACAGATCGCGATGTTGGTCGGAATGGCGCGCGGCGCGTCCTGGTACCACCCGGCACGCAATCCCGAGCGGGCGCTGGCCCGGCGCGATCGCGTCCTGGACATCTTCCTGGAAACCGGATTGATCGACCCCGCCACCCATGCGGACAGCCGCGCTCGCCCGCTTGATCTGAATATCCAGCGCGGCCGCCAGGGCCAGCGCTACGGCGAATTTCTCGACCTGGTCGCACGCCAGCTGCGCCGCGATTACCGCGAGCGCGATCTCAGCGGCACGGGCCTGCGCATCCACACCACGCTGTCACCCGCCGCCCAGCAGCGCGCCGAACAAAGCCTGGCCAATGGCCTGGCCCAGGTCGAGCGCGAGCCTGGCGAATTGCAGGGCGCCATCATTTTGCTCGAGCCCAGCTCCGGCGAAATCCGGGCCCTGGTCGGCGACCGCCAGCCAGGCCGGCGCGGCTTCAACCGCGCCCTGGACGCGCGCCGCCAGGTTGGTTCGGTGATCAAGCCCTTCGTCTACCTGATCGCCCTGGCCCAGCCGGAACGCTTTCACCTGGCCACCACCTTGCAGGATGAACCGATCAGCATCCCGGTCAGCGGCCAGCCCGCCTGGCAGCCACGCAACTACGACGGCCAAAGCCACGGCCCGGTGCCGCTGATGGATGCCCTGGCCCTGAGCTACAACCAGGCTACGGTGGCGCTGGGTCAGGAGCTGGGACTGAGCGGCCTATTCCGGCTGTTGCGTCAGCTCGGTGTCGAGCCGGGCAGCGCCCCTCACCCCTCAGCCTTTCTGGGTGCCCTGGACATGACCCCCTTGCAGGTTGCCCAGCTTTACCAGCCGCTGGCCGCCGAGGGTTACAGCACGCCGTTGAGGGCGATCAACCAGGTTACCGATGCCCGCGGCCAGGCCCTGGCCCGCTACCCGATGCGGATGCGTCCAATCCGCGACCGCGAAGCCCTGGCCCTGCTGGACTATGCTCTGCGCCACGCCGTCACCGACGGCACGGCACGCAGCCTGTCCTGGCGCCTGCCTGACGACATCGGCGCGCGCGGCAAGACCGGCACCACCAACGACCGCCGCGACGCCTGGTTTGTCGGTTACACTCAAGACTGGCTTGGCGTAGTCTGGACCGGGCGTGACGACAACGCGCCAGCCGGCATCAGCGGCTCGGCAACCGCGCTGCCGGTCTGGGCCGAACTGTTCGCCGGCTTGCCGGTCAATCCCGGCCAACGCAGCTGGCCCGAAGGCATCGAATGGTACTGGATTGACTGGCCGTCACCGCTGCTGGCCAGCGAAAGCTGCGCCAATGCCAAGGCGCTGCCGTTTATTGCCGACAGCCAGCCGGGCCTGTACTCTCCGTGCATGAACGCCCAGGCCGAACCGGCCACCCGGCGCAGCCGCTGGCGTAGAAACTGACAAACACCTCGCAGCGTATATTGGCACCGTTCAGGGCTCGCTGTCGGAGCATGAACGGACAAAACCTTTGGGACGCAAA
>SKQI01000130.1 GCA_007119095.1 Wenzhouxiangella sp.
GCGGCGGCCTTCAAGGCCTCGTTGGGTTCGGCCTCTTCGGAAATCAGCGCCAGGAACGCCTCCCGGTCACGGCGCTTGAGCTCCGTGGTGGTCGCCCGCTCAACCGTTTCCCGCGCCGCATCGAGCAAGTGTGACAGCGCGAATTCCGAGATGGTCTGGCCACTGGCCACCGCCGCCTGCTCGATCAGGCGTTTGTGCTCACCCTGGAGCCGGAAGTCAAGCCGGGCGTCACGCGCGGGGGCATCGGGGTTCATGGAGCTTGCCATCGTTGTACTCGTGTACGGAAATATCACGTACATTGTAGATGGGGCAGGCCACCGTCGCAAGTTTTTGAGTTTGCGCGCACCCGGCACTCATTGGTCGCGTGGAACGAAACCAGGACAGGCACGATTAGATGCGGAAAAGCACCGGCCAGTATGTTTATCGAGCCCGCACAGAAACGCGGGGCGGACGCATCTGGAGACGACATGGAAGAAACCAGGCTCGTCATCGGCAATGATATGACTGCCTGGATAGGTCATGCCCGCATTCTGCCTAGCCCTGCCCATTGGGTGTATCAGAATGCTTCCTGTGTCAGCCCGTCGTACCCGCACGTGCTTCCAGTGTCACGCCTAGCGCCCGGCAAACACGGGTGATGGTCTCAAAACGCGGTTGAGCGCCCGGTCGCAACGCCTTGTAAAGCGCTTCGCGGCTGAGGCCGGACGCGCGCGCGATCTCGCTCATGCCGCGGGCGCGGGCGATGTCGCCCAGCGCAGCGGCAAGCAGGCCGGGGTCGTCTTCGGCGATGACTGCGCTGAGATACGCGGCGATTTCCTGCTCGTTGTTAAGGTATTCCGCCGGATCGAACTCCGGGAGATCGGCAACCTTGATCGTTTCGTTCATCGTTCAGTCTTCCAGTGCGCTTGCAATTTCAATCGCTCGGGCAACATCGTCCGCCTGACTTGATTTGTCTCCGCCGGCCAGCATCACAATCAGCGTATCGCCTCGGCGCGCGTAGTACATGCGCCAGCCCGGACCAAAATGTTCACGCATCTCAAAAACGCCCCGGCCGACGCGCCGAATGTCACCGAGATTGCCCCGCATCGCCTTCCGCAGTCGGACATTGAGGCGCTGACGGGTTTGCGGATCCTTGAGTCGCTCGAGCCAGTCCGAAAACGCCGCAGTGCGTTTGACTGTGAACATGAGTCTAGTGTAATCGATCAATTACAGCAGGGCAATGGCGATGCTTTTCCGCCGGAATCGGTGCATGCATGGAGTTTTCCAATAAGCAACCAGCTCGTGAATCAAGCATGTCGATGCAAGAGTCCGATGCCCGATCTGGTCGGCCATTCCATCACCTGCCGCATTGCCGTCGGCCCGCTGCATGCTGCTATCGGTGTCAGAAGTCAACCTGACACCGCACCGGATAGCCCCGGATACCGCTGGAATTGGTGGAGAAGGGCGGTTATGGTTCCCATACGCAAAAGCCTGCGCCTGATTGGCCAGCCTGGAAAAGGCTGCTACAGTCTGCAACGGAGTGAACCTCACTCAGGCGATACACTGGCAGGATCGACATTCAGGGGACCGTTGTGCCGGAGCACAGGGCAGGGTCAAACAACTTTGATTTTCTTTCAGAACACGATGCGCTGTTCGTGGAACTGGCCCGTGCCGCCGAAGGGGCCTTTGCCAGCGATCCCAACACCACGCTGATCAAACTTCGCCAGCTGGGTGAAGCCCTGGCCCAGCACCTGGCCGCGCGCTCGGGTATCGACTTCGACGACCAGACCAGCCAGTCCGACCTGCTGTATCGGCTCAACCGCGAGCTGCGGCTGGAACCCCAGATCCGCGAGCTGTTTCACATCCTGCGGATTGAAGGCAACAAGGCCACGCACCAGTTCCGCACCCGGCACAAAGAGGCCATGGACGGCCTGAAGGTGGCGCGCGAGCTGGCGATCTGGTTTCACCGTGCCTTCGGCCAGGCCGGTGCCGGCTTCAAGCCGGGGCCTTTCGTTGCCCCCACCGACCCCAGCGCGCAACTGCGCGAGCTTCAGACCGATATCGAAAAACTGCGCCACGAACTGCAGCAGGCCAACCTGGAGCTGGACAACAGCCAGCAGCTCAGCCAGCTGATCGAAAAAGAAAAGGCCGAATACGAAGCCCTGGCCGTGGCCATGGACGAGGAATCCCGCCGCCTGGCCGAACAGGCGAGCCGGCACGAGCAGGCACTGGCAGAGCAGCAACAGGCTTACGAGGCAAAGATCAAGGCTCTGAAGCAACAACTCGGCAGCCAGGGCGACCAGACCGTTGACCAGCAGCGCCAGACCGTGGCCCGCCAGACCAGGGCCGCCACCGACAGCCTGGTATTGTCCGAAGAGCTCACTCGCATCTTGATCGACCAGCAGTTGCAGGAAGCCGGCTGGGAGACCGACAGTCAGACGCTGAGCTTTCAAAACGGCGCGCGACCAGAAAAAGGCCATAACCGGGCCATTGCCGAGTGGCCCACCGACGAAAACGGCAAAAAGGGCAGGGCCGACTACGTGCTGTTTGCCGGCCTGACGCCGCTGGCCGTGGTCGAGGCGAAGAAAGAAAACACCCAAGTGGCCGGCAAGATTCGCCAGGCCGAGCGCTACAGCAAGGGCCTGAAGATCGACTCGCTACTGGTCGCTGCCTGGACGCTGGCCGGGCGCACCATTGCCTGGCCGGCCGATGATGACGGCCACTACCACGTCCCGTTTGTTTATTCCTGCAATGGTCGCCCCTACGTGCCGCAGCTGGCGGAACAATCCGGCACCTGGTTTCGGGATGTGCGCGAACCCAGCAACCTGAGCCGCGCCTTGCCCAGCTTTCACACGCCTGAGGGCCTGCTGGACCTGTTGGAGCGAGACCGGGAAGACGCTCAGAAGCGCCTGAAAAACGAACCGTTCGGCTACCTGAAACTGCGCGACTACCAGAGGCAAGCCATCATCGCCACCGAACAGGCGCTGGCCAGCGGCAAACGCACCGCCCTGCTGGCCATGGCCACTGGCACCGGCAAAACCCGCACCATCATCGGCTTGATGTATCGCTTTCTGAAGGCCGAGCGCTTTCGCCGCATCCTGTTCCTGGTCGACCGCACAGCGCTGGGCGACCA
>SKQI01000245.1 GCA_007119095.1 Wenzhouxiangella sp.
CACGGCGCACGTCGTCGCCTGTCGGGTTCCTCCCTGGAAGCTGGCGAAGTCGACATCACGCCGCTGCTGGATATCGTTTTCATCCTGCTGATCTTCTTCATCGTTACCGCCACCTTCCTTGATGAAATCGGAATTGGCGTCAATACGCCCGACGAGACCCCACCGGAAGAACTGCAGCGGCCGCCGCCTACCATGATTCTGACCGTCCGAAATGACGGTTTCGTCATGGTCGATGATGTACGAATGGCAGATCCGCGCTCGGTAACGCCTATTGTCGAGGCATTCAGGGCCGAAAATCCCAATGGCGTGGTGCTGATCAGCGCGGCCAGGGATGCACGGGTTGAAACTACTGTGATGGTTTTGGATCAAACTCGTATAGCCGGCGTTGAGCCAGCGGTAACTCTGCAGGGCCGATGACGCTGCCCAGGACGAAATAGGATGATTAGACAACGTAGACAAACCCAGGAAGACGAAGGCGACGTTAACGTTACGCCATTGCTCGACATCGTCTTCATCATGCTGATTTTCTTCATCGTCACGGCGACTTTCATCAAGGAGCCCGGGGTTACCGTGCTGCGGCCTCCGGCCGACAGCGCCGAAGAGCAGCGCCTGGTTTCAGTGCTGGTCGCGATTGACTCCGACAATCGCATCTGGATCAATCGCGATGAAACGCCGCTGGATGGCGTCCGCATCGCGGTAGAACGTCTGCGGCGCGAGAATCCCCGCGGCAGCGCTGTGATTCAGGCCGACGGCAACGCCGACAGCGAATACTTGATTGAGGTGTTGCAGCAAATCCGCAACGCCGGCGTTCAGGAAACCATTGCGGTGTCGACGAGGCGATCATGAAGGATATTGTGCGCATGGCGACCGGTTTACCCGGCGCAGTTATCATCACCACCATCATTTTCCTGCTGCTTGCGTCGGTCATTGCTCGCCATCAGGATGTTGAGCTGACGGATGACATATCCATCCAGATCAACGTCCTGCGCCAGCTGGAAGACCGGACGACTCAGCGGATGGAAGATTTCCAGCGACCGGTTCTGGATCAGCCACCGCCGCCACCGCCGGTTGTCACCGACCCCTCATTCCGGCCGTCCATGGCGGTAACCATGGGGGCAATGCCGGATATGGGCGCGGCCGATCTGGATATCGGAACCGGTTTCAACCCGGACCGTGACGCACAGCCGCTCGTCCGAATTCCTCCCGAATATCCTGGACGCTGTTTCCAGGGCGCCCGTCCGCTGGAAACCGTGGTTGTCGAGTTTGACGTGACTCCGGAAGGTACGGTCATCAATCCCCGAGTGGTTGAAACCACCAGCACCTGCTTCAACCGTGCCGCCATGCGTGCCGTGGAGCGGTGGCGTTACCAGCCCCGAATCGTTAACGAGGTTGCACAACCTCGCTTTGGCGTTCGGACAGCTATCGACTTTGCTTTGGAGTGATACCAATGAGCTTGTTTCCCAACAAACTGCTTGGATCGTTCATCGTCATGATCCTTGGCGTCGCCCTGGTAGCGTCAAACGCCACAGCCAGCCAGTCTTTGAGCCCCCGGATTGCCGGTGATCTTCTGGCCGCATACGAATTGATGGAAGAAGAAAGGTTCGGCGAGGCACTGACCAAGTTGAACCGGCTGATGACCGAACATCAGGATCGAATGACACCGTTCGACAAGGCTTCGGTGCTGCAAATCCGTGGTTCGGTTCATGTCAACGAGGACAACCTGAGTGAAGGCCTGGATGATTTCGCCGAGGCCCTGCGTTTGCGCGCCCTGCCCGACGACCAGAACGAAAGGCTGCGTTTCAACCTGGCCCAGCTTTATTTCGCGACCGAGCGATACGAAGAGGCGATCCGCTTTTTCAACCAATGGCTGGAAGGGGATGTTGAGCCATCGGCCAACACCTTCTTCATGCTCAGCGCATCCCACTACCACCTGGAACAGTTTGAAGAAGCGCTGACCCCGATTCAGCGGGCCATAGAGCTGACCGAGGATCCCAACCGTCGCTACTATGAGCTCAAGAATGTCATCCTCAACCAACTGGGTTGGGATGCTGAACGTACTGAGCTGATGAAGCGTATGATCGTCCACTGGCCCGACGAGTTGTCCTTCTGGCGTCAGCTTTCTGCCCTCTATCTGGACCAGGGGATGGAACTGGAATCATTTGCGGTGCTAGAATCAGCGTATCTGGCCGGGATGATCAAGGACGAATCGGATATCACGCTGCTCGCTCAGTTCTATTCGACCTTCAACAATCCGCATCGCGGCGCCAAGCTGATCGAAACGGAAATCGACAATGGTCGGCTGGAGCGGGATGTCGACAACCTGCAACTGCTGTCCCAGCTCTGGAGTCAGGCGCGTGAACACCGTCGCTCGATTCCTGTCCTGAGAGAAGCGGCTGGCATGTCTGAAACAGGCTCCCTGTATTATCGCCTCGGCCAGGCCCTGCTGGCCGACGAACGCAACGATGAAGCCCAGGTTGCGTTTGAAAACGCAATTGAGACGGGTGGCCTGGACGACACCACCCTGGCCGATATCTGGATCTTGCTCGGCACGGCCCGCTTCAATCAGTCGGGACCGGGCGATCGCGCCAAGCGTCGGGAAGCGGATCGCGCTTTCGCCGAAGCCGAGCGCTTCCCGAGAACACGTTCCCAGGCTCGCGATTGGCGTACCTATATTCGCGCCATTGATGAAACGGAGACTCGCCAGGCCCTGCTGGAACAGGAGCAGAGCGAACGTCTGGAAGCAGCTGCCGCAGAGCGATTCCTGCAGTCCTGCCGCGCCCTTCAGATTGCTGGCCGTGAGCTGTCAGCCGAATGTCGCCAGGTACTGGAAGACGCGGCCGAAGCACCGCCGATCGAGGACAACTAAGCAGAGGGCAACATACCCGGGCTTTGTTCCGGGGCTGGTTTTCCCCGCTACCAAAGGTGTCAGGGCCCGCAATTGCTGCGGGCCCTTTTTATCTGGGGCTTGTCCTCGTTTTCCATTGACTTGTCAGGCGTTTTCACGCTATGCTTGACGTCTTTTGTTGGGGTTTTGTCTTCCTGCGGCTTGAGTCTGCACGCCGGCTGGCCCCGCGCTCGCATCAGTATCAACATTTGTCAGAAGGTTTAGTGTCATGAAGCGTACATTCCAACCCAGCAGAATCAAGCGCGCTCGACGGCACGGTTTCCGTGCGCGTATGGCCACCGCATCCGGTCGCGCCATTATCAATGCCCGTCGTGCCAAGGGGCGCAAGCGTCTGGCGGCGACCAACAGCCGCTGATTCATGCCGTGCCCGGAACGCGTGGCCTGCCGAAATCGGCTCGACTGCGTTCCGGTGCCGAGTTTCGGCACGTTTTCGATCAGCGCCAATCCTGCGGCAATGCCTTGTTCCGGATTCATTACGCGCCGTCATCGACGGTGCGTCTTGGTATGGCAGTATCGCGACGAGTGTCGCCGAAAGCGGTCGTCCGCAACCGCATTCGCCGCCAGATCCGGGAGAGCTTTCGGCTGGTAGCCCCTGACCTGGCGACTCGAGATTATGTGGTGCTGGCTCGCCCACCGGCAGCCAGTGCCAGCCGAACCGAACTGCGGGACGCCCTGAACCAGTTATGGCAGCGTTTGACCTGACATGAACACACGATTTTTCTTCCTCCTTCTTCTCGGCATCATCGGCCTGTTCCTGTTCATGGAGTGGCAGCGCGAATACACCGCGCCACCGCAGCCTGCCCAGACACCGGCACCGATGGATTTCGATGAGGCCTCGGCCGATGCACCGCGTGCCGCTGACCTGCCCGATCTGCCGGACATTCCTGACCTGACCGCTGACCGAACGGACGATCGGTCACAGGATGTCCCGTCCGCGCCGGCAGAAATTCGCGCCAGCCGTCGAATCGAAGTCAGCACTGACGTCCTGGCCGTGGAAATAGACGCCAACGGCGGCGCTATCGTCGATTTGCGTCTGAAGGACTTTCCCGTTGCGGTTGATCAACCGGACGTGCCTTTTGTATTGATGCTCGAACAGTTGCCGGAAGTGTTCATGGCTCAGGCCGGGCTTTTGTCAGCCGAGCATCCTGCGCCAAACCATCGCAGCCGCTGGGAAAGCGAACAGGATCGCTTCGAGCTTTCTCCGGACAGTGATCGCCTCGAAGTCCCGTTGTTCTGGCGCGATGCAGACACAGGCCTTGAGGTGGTAGCCACCTGGATATTCCACCGCGGTGATTACGTCATCGATCTGAATATCGAGGTCCGCAACCAGGGTGAAGCGCCCTGGAGAGGCTCGCGTTACGTGCAGCTGCAGCGCACGGAGCCCGACCACAGCGATGCCGGCTGGGCGTTCACTAACCCGGAGCGGTTCAGCTATACCGGAGCGGCCTTCTTCTCCCCGGAAGAAAAACTGATCAAGCGCGGTTTCTCCGACATTCGGTCGCGCGATTTCCAGGCCACCATTACTGGTGGATGGGCGGCCATGATCCAGCACTATTTTCTGGCCGCCTGGATTCCACCGGAAGATCAGGCCCATCGCTTTTCCACCCGATTTGTTGACACCGATCGGTTGCCGCGATTTGTTGTCGCTGCGGCTTCACCCCAGGTGACCGTTGCCCCCGGCGATAGTCATCTGTTCACTGCTCGCCTGTATGCCGGCCCGAAACTGCAGAATCGACTCAACGAGATCGCCGATGGTCTGGTTCTGACCGTGGATTACCGCTGGTTCCGGATTCTTTCCCAGCCCTTGTTCTGGGTGCTGGACAAGATTCATTCCGTGATCGGTCACTGGGGATGGTCGATTGTTGTTCTTACCCTGCTGATCAAGCTGCTGTTCTACAAGCTGACCGAAGCGCAATTCCGCTCCATGGGTAAACTGCGGAAACTGCAGCCTCGCATCCAGGCGCTGAAAGAGCGCTACGGGGATGATCGCCAGAAATTCGGCCAGGCGATGATGGACATCTACAAGAAAGAGAAGGTCAATCCGCTCGGCGGGTGCCTGCCCATTCTTGTCCAGATTCCGATCTTCATTTCCCTTTACTGGGTGCTGCTTGAGTCGGTTGAACTGCGCCAGACCAGTTTCCTGTGGGTGCCTGACCTCAGTCGCCCCGACCCATTGTTCATCCTGCCGATTCTCAACGGCATCTTCATGATTGTCACCCAGCGCCTGATGCCGACGGCTGGCATGGATCCCATGCAGCGCAAGATCATGATGTGGCTGCCGGTGATTTTCGCCTTCCTGTTCGCCCTGTTCCCCGCCGGCCTGGTGCTGTATTGGGCGACCAACGCGGGTGTATCGTTGGCCCAGCAGTGGTACATCCTGCGTCGCCTGGACCAGGAAGATCAAAAACTGCGCAAATGATCACTCATCATGCCGGGCGCTCGCGCGCCCGGCATGTTCCATGCCCTTGAAAGCGTAGACGGCGCTGAAGATGATCACCGAAATTCCCAGCCCGTAATACAGCGTCTCCAGCGACGCACCAACCTCGACCGCCTGTTCCAGAAACATCACCACCAGGATCACGATGGCCACCTGGATCAGGGTAATTTTCAGATCATGGAAGTCCCGGATTTCCAGCACCGCCAGCAAGGTGCTTTTTTCACAGGTATCCGGCTTGATGAACAAGCGAAAAAGGCCAACGGCGATTATCTGGAAAGTCACCGCGATCAGCAGCATATCCAGCACCTTGAGGAACTTCACAGCCAGGATCTTCCCTTCGTCCGGCGTCGCAGGGATCTGCAACACAAAATCAATGACGATGTTGGCGACGATAACGATATTGGCCGCATAGAGCAAAATCGCAGCAACGGTACTGACTGCCACCGTGACCAGCACCAGCAGGCGACTGCTTTTGAAGATGTTTTCAATCATTCCTTGATTTCTCCGTCCTCGCTTGACAATGGACCTGTCTGAAACGGTGGCAACAAACTGCACAGTCCAGACATGGCATCATCGCACGATGACCAAGGCTGACACCATCTGTGCCATCGCCACGCCCCCCGGCCGTGGCGGAGTTGGCGTTATACGCGTATCGGGTCCCAACAGCTTTATCTTGGTTGACCAGATCGTGAAAAAGTTGCCTGAATCGGGACGGTTTGCCCTGCGAGGACTGTTTGACCGCCAGGGCGAGTTGATCGATACGGGCTTGATCCTCTGTTTTTCCGGCCCGGCCTCCTTTACCGGCGAAGACGTCGTCGAAATCCAGACCCATGGGTCACCGGTGGTCCAGGAAATGATCTTGCGGCGTCTGACCAGCCTAGGCGCCCGCCGGGCCCGTCCCGGCGAGTTCTCCGAGCGTGCTTTCCTCAACGACCGCATCGACCTGTCACAAGCAGAAGCCATCGCCGACCTGATTGCCGCCAATACCGAGCAGGCTGCGAGGGCGGCAACCCGCAGTCTGGAAGGCAAGTTCTCCACCGAAGTCACCAACCTGGCCGACGATCTGACCGCCTTGCGAGTCTGGGTCGAGGCGGCGCTGGATTTCCCCGATGAAGAAGTGGATTTTCTCGCCGATGGCGAGGTGTTGAATCGGGCCCGGAAACTTGAACAGCGCCTGCTTGACCTGATCAGCCGAGCCGAGACCGGTCGGGTGCTGACCGACGGTTTGAGAATTGCCATTGTCGGCAAGCCCAACGCTGGTAAATCCAGCCTGCTGAATGCTTTGAGCCGTCGCGATTCAGCCATCGTCACTGATATTCCCGGCACCACGCGTGATGTCCTCCGCGAAACGATCAGCATCGCTGGACTGCCGGTCACCCTGGCCGACACCGCCGGCCTGCGCGAAGCGCTTGACTCGGTTGAACGTGAAGGTGTGCGCCGAGCAGAACGTGAAATGCAACAGGCCGACCTGCTGTTCTGGGTGGTTGACGTCCGTGAGCAGGGTAGCCAGCCACCCCCGGGATTGCCGGATGAGATACCGCGCCTGGCGATTTACAACAAGATAGATCTGGTCGGGCAGCCGGCTCGGCGTGACGGCGACAGCCTGTATTTGTCGGTACTGAACAACGATGGTCTGGATCTGCTTGAGCAGGCTGTGCTGGAGCAAGTCGGGCTGGACCAGCCCGGCGAGGGCGAGTTTTCGGCCCGCCAGCGCCATGTCGAAGCCCTGCAGGCGGCACTGGCCCATCTCCAGGCCGGCATTGATGAACTGGAGCTGGCCGCAGCCGGTGAGTTGCTGGCCGAAGCGCTGCGCCAGGCGGCCGATCAGCTCGGAGAAATCACCGGCAAGATCAGCGCCGATGCACTGCTGGGGCAGATCTTCTCAAGCTTCTGTATTGGAAAATAAGCGGGCAGGAGTACACTAGATTCCAATGCGTCCCCCAGGAGGTGGCCTGATGTCCGTGCAGCTCGATCTGGAGATGGCTGGCCAGATAGCCAGGCGACTGGGTTTGCGCGAGTATGGGCTGCGCTGTCGGCCCATGACAGGGGGTGATATCGCCAGTGCCTGGCTGGTGGAAACACAGGATCAAAAACTGTTCGTCAAACTGGTCCCGATTCGGGACGGTGGCGTTTTGTCAGCCGAAGCCGACGGCCTCACGGCCCTGGCAAAGACCGGTGCGGTGCGAGTGCCGCGGGTGATTGGAAAAGCCCACGAGCGCGACGTTGCCTGGCTGGCGTTGGAGTATCTCCAGCTCAACCGTCGCAGTGAGGACGCGGACAGACGACTGGGCCAGGCGCTGGCAAAACTGCATCGACACGGCTCGGATCACTTTGGCTGGTCGCGCAATAACTACATTGGACTTACCCCACAGCCGAATCCGGTGGAGCATGACTGGGCGACCTTTTTCCTCTGGCATCGAATTGGACCTCAACTGGATCGCCTGGAAAACAAGAACAGCAGCACCCAATGGGGGCATTTCCAACGGCCCCTGTTCGAAACCTGGCAGCAGCATTTCAGACACCATCGGCCGGAGCCTGCCCTGATTCATGGCGATCTCTGGTCAGGCAATGCGGCGATTGACGAGGAGGGCGATCCGGTGCTGTACGATCCCGCCGTCCACTATGCCGACCGCGAATGCGATCTGGCCATGACCCACTTGTTCGGCGGCTTCAGCCAGGCTTTTTACCAGACCTATGAAGATGCATGGCCAATGCCCGACGGCCACGAGCAGCGTCGACCCTGGTACCAGCTATACCACCTGCTCAATCACGCCAACCTGTTCGGCTGTCCATACCTGGATCGAACCGAGCGCTTGATCCGGCGCCTGATCAACCAGACGCCGTAAACCAGCAAACGTCACTCCATCGACACTGCCGGGGATATAGTTACAATAGAAACTATATCTCGCGCAACACAATCCAAGGAGAAAAGACATGGGACTGCTGGTTGAAGGCCAATGGAAAGACGAGTGGTACGACACAGACTCCACCGGCGGTCGCTTCGAGCGCTCCCAGGCGGCCTTTCGCAACTGGATCACGGCTGATGGCGCAGCAGGGCCTGACGGAAAAGCCGGCTTCAAGGCCGAGCCCGGCCGCTACCACCTCTACGTCGCCTATGCCTGTCCCTGGGCCCACCGCACCCTGATCTTTCGCAAGCTCAAGGGCCTGGAAAACATGATCAGTCTGTCGGTGGTCAACCCCATCATGCGCGAGCACGGCTGGACCTTCCGTCGTGGATACAAAGTGCAGCCTGACCTCATCCACAATGCCGAGTTCATGCACCAGGTCTACACCTCGGCCATGGACGACTATTCCGGTCGGGTCACGGTGCCGGTGGTATGGGACCGCAAGGAAAACACGATTGTCAGCAATGAATCGGCCGACATCATTCGCATGTTCAACAGCGCTTTTGACCAAGTTGGCGCCAAACCCGGTGACTTCTATCCGGCGCAGTTGCAGGATCGGATCGACGAAATCAATGCCGAGATCTACGACAAGGTCAACAATGGTGTTTACAAATCCGGTTTCGCCACCACCCAGGAAGCCTACGAAGAGGCCGTCATCCCTCTGTTTGAAACGCTGGACAAGCTCGAGTCCCATCTGGATGAAAACCGGTATCTGTGCGGTGAACGCCTGACCGAAGCCGACTGGCGGTTGTTTACCACCCTGATCCGTTTCGACGCGGTCTATGTCGGTCATTTCAAATGCAATTTGCGACGGATAGAGGATTACCACAACCTGTCCAACTACATCCGCGAGCTCTACCAGATGCCCGGCATCAGTGAAACCGTCGAATTCCGCGCCATCAAGCTGCACTATTACGGCAGTCACGACACCATCAACCCGCACTACATTGTTCCCATGGGTCCAGCCCAGGATTTCCACCGCAAACACGACAGACATCGCCTGCCCGCCGCCTGAGATAAGCGCGCCCGGGCATTTACCTCCGCAGCCCGGCGCGCCAAGCTTGGGCCAACAAGCGGAGGACAGGTTGCAAGCGTTGCCCGGTTTTCAAGTTCTGCCCACTGAAAGGGGTCATTGGCGATCACCAACCGAAGCCGCCTGACGACGACCCACCCGAACAACCCCCGTCTGGTTGAGCGTGAACCGAAGGGCATTGCCAATGTTGTCCGCGGCAGTACTGGCTCTCTCCCTGTCTTGCTGTCACCTTGCCCTGTCCGAACCCGGTCGTTTTCCCACCGGTCTGCCGCCGCAGCACATTACCCGGCCGGACGCCGACTCCGAGTTTCGTTTTTACGCCGTTGCCCCGGCCACCTCACTGCGGCGTAACGAAGATGTGGCTGCGCGGCCAGTTGAAATCGCTGGACCCTATCCAGTCTGACCCGAGCCGCCGGAGGGCTTACTGTTGGCGTCGTCGGCAGGCCTGTTTTGCCCTGGGTCACCCTGCGGTGGCTCGTCGCTGGCAGCCGGCGCGCCACCCTGGGGCGGCTCATCAAAGCCCGTTGCGCGGGGATCATTACGATGGCCGGAGCGCGGTTGATTGCCTCCTGGCCCTCGGCCCTGATGAAAACCGCCCGGCTGCCGCGAGCCGTTGATCAGGCGCTGAATCAGGCGGGCGATGACAAGAAAAGAAATGATGCGTCTCATGATGGCTCCTTGGTTGAATTATTCGGGCCAGGGGATGCTGACAGCAGGGATGTCTGCTCGGGTCGAGTCTCGCGCTCGAACAAGCGGACCCGCTTGTTGCCGAAAAAAACCAGCTTGAATTCAGCCCGGCTGACCGGCACGTAGCGATCGTTGCCGCCAATTTCCACCTGGGCTCCCTCGGTGACGGCAAACCCGTGTTCATCCACGCGCAACACCATGGTGGCCTTGGCGCCAGTGTGGCAGATGGTTTTCAACTCTTTCAACTCATCGGCCCAGGCCAGCAGATATTGGCTGCCCTCGAACAACTGGCCACGAAAGTCGGTGCGAAGACCAAAGGCCAGCACCGGAATCTTCAGCCGATCGACCACCTCGGTCAGCTGGTAGATCTGCTGACGGGAAAAAAACTGGCTCTCGTCGGTCAGCACGCAGTGGATCTGGCCATCATCCAGGGCCTCCCTGACCAGGGTCAGCAGATCGTCATCCGGCCCCACCGCCAGCGCTGGCGCCGACAGGCCCACGCGTGAGGCAATCCGACCCGGCCCGGAGCGAGTATCCAGGCCCGGTGAGAGCAGCAGCGGCCTCATGCCGCGTTCGGAGTAGTTGTAGGCCGATTGCAGCAAGACCGTGGTCTTGCCGGCGTTCATGGTCGAGTAGTAGAAGTAGAGTTTGGCCACTAGCCCGAAGGCCGGTCCAGCGAAACCTCCAACCAGACCACGGTCATGTCCGGGCGGTTTTCGCTCCAGGCAGTCAGGGCTTCGGCAACCTGATCGCAAGTATCGCAATTGGCGCGCCGGTACAGCGCGATATAGACATCGGCCGGCGGCAGATCCGACGGGCTGATGGACTCGCCATCGGCCTGCGTGACCCGCTCGAGCAGGCGATCGAGCCGGACCATGGAACGGGCGCGGCGGGAACGATCGACGATCAGGTTGAGTTCGCGTTCGAAACCCGGCCGGTAGCCGTCCATGTGATAGGCAGCCGACTGGTCAGACAGAAACACGTACAGCTGCGGGACGTTGACCACCACGCCCTCGCGCCGGGCCTGGGCCCGGACGTTGCCAACCAGGCCCTGGTGCTGAACCTTTACCTCGGTTTTTTGATAGAGCGCGATGCGTTCTCCAGCCTGGGCAGGCAGCACCAGGCCCAGGATCAGCAGCGGCCCAAGCAGGCCAGAAAATGGGAAGTTGATATTCATGGGTCAAAAGTATATCGCCTGCCATGTCGAGGCTTGGACCGGGCTCTGCCATGAGAATTCAAGTAAAATGCCGCCCCCATGTCCGGACTCAACGACCAGCAGCGCGCCGCTGTCACCCACATCGACTCGCCCCTGCTGGTATTGGCGGGCGCCGGGTCCGGCAAGACCCGTGTCATTACCGAAAAAATTGCCTGGTTGATCGACCGCGGCCACTACCCGGCCAACCAGATCGCCGCCATCACCTTCACCAACAAGGCGGCCAAGGAAATGCGCAAGCGCGTTGGCGCGCGTCTGAAAAAGCGCAATGCCC
>SKQI01000218.1 GCA_007119095.1 Wenzhouxiangella sp.
CATCCGCCCCTTGATCCAGGCAGTGGGCACGCTTTTCCTCGCTGCTGGCGCAAGCCACAACTTTCGCCCCAAGGGCACGCGCGCACTGAATGGCCGTCGTGCCGGTACTGCCCGAGGCCCCCAGCACGAGCACGGTTTCGCCTTTGGCCACTTGGCCAATCTCGCGCAATCCATACAGACTGGTGGCCCAGGAAATAAAGAAATTCGCCGCCGAGAGCGGATCAATTGCCGGCGGCAAGGGCGCGCAGGAAGCAGCTGGCAATACCATTTGCTCGGCCATGCCGCCATGCATGGCAAACGCGGCAACCGTGTCACCCGGCGACACATGAGTCACGCCCTCGCCCACGGATTCCACCTTGCCGGCCAGGGAACTGCCTGGGACAAAAGGCAGATCCGGTCGGATCTGGTAATCCCCCCGAATCAACAGCCCATCGAAATAGCCCGCGCCAACCCCCGATACCGACAACCGCACCTTCCCCGGCCCAGGCGCGGGCGGCGGATCAATATCCTTGGCTGAAATAGTGGAAGGGTCGCAGAATTCTTCAACAACAATGGCTCTCATAGCGCTTGAAAATGATTATCCAGAGAGCAGCATGCCAAATCTCACATGTCTCTGGGTGTGAAATGTCCCACCAAGGTCTGAACCCTGAACCCTGAATCCTTGAAACCGGAACCCGGAACCCGGACACCGCCCATTGACAATGATTCTCATTGCCGTATGATGAAGCCATGTACATCTGCGTCTGCAACGCGCTATCCGAAGGCACCGTGCGCACGCTGGCGCGCGAGGGGCTGTCGTTCGAGGAGATCCAGGCAGTGACTGGTTGTTCGAATTGCTGTGGCAGCTGCCGAGAGCTTGCCGAATCGGTAGTGGCCGAATGCCGCGGCATCCCCGTGATCAGCAACACCCTGCCCGCCCTGCAAATGACCTGAACACCTTCGAAAGGCCGACTGTTTGCTATGATGCGCCCAGTTCCAATCAGGCGTAATCCATGAAAGGCGATGCAAAGGTAATCGAACATCTGAACAAGGCGCTGAAGGCTGAACTGACGGCCATCAACCAGTATTTTCTGCACTCCCGGATGTACGAGGACTGGGGGCTGAATCGTCTGGCCAAGAAGGAATACGGCGAGTCCATCGAAGAGATGAACCACGCCGATGAGCTGATCAAGCGCATCCTTTTCCTGGAAGGCTTACCCAATTTGCAGGATTTGGGTCGGCTGCGTATCGGAGAAAACCCAATCGAGGTACTGGAGTGCGATCTGGCGCTGGAGCTCGACGCCATTCCGATGTATCGCGAAGCCGTCGCCTATGCCGAAAGCATCCGCGATTACGTCAGCCGCGACCTGTTTCAGAAAATCCTGGACGATGAGGAAGAGCACGTCGACTGGCTGGAAACCCAGCTCGACCTGGTCAAGCGCATTGGCACCGAGCGCTACCTGCAGTCACAGATCGGAGAGTAGCGTTCAGCGTTCCCGTCGGGCGAATGCCTGGCGGGTGAAATTGACCGGATCACCCTCGGTCACCAGTACATTGTCCTCGATTCGTATGCCGCCAAACGGCAGCATCGCATCCACCTGAGCCCAGTCGACCCGGTTGGCATAAGCGCTGGCCTTGAGCTTCTCCAGCAACATGGGAATGAAGTAGAGACCAGGCTCGATGGTCACCACATTGCCCGGCTCCAGCGTGCGGGTCAGACGCAGGAATGGATGCGCCTCGGGCGGCGGCAATGCCTTCCCCGCCAGATCCACCTTTCCGGCCACGTCGTGCACCTGGGCGCCGATAAAGTGGCCCAGACCATGGGGAAAGAAGTAGCTGCTTACCCCACTGGACACCATTTCGTCCGGACTCATGCGGACCAGTTCAGCCTGCTCAAGTACCGCGGCGACGGCCAGGTGCGCCTGCTGATGCAGATCAACGAAGCTGGTACCGGCCAGCGCTTGGTCGCAGAGCCCTAGCTGGGCCCGCTCCATCGCCTCGATCAGGTCGTCGAAATCCCGGTATTCGGGCTCCGTCCAGGTCCTGGTAATGTCGGCTGCATAGCCATAGCGGTCGGCACCGGCGTCAATCAGGAAACTCATCAATTGCTCGGGGCGTTCCGCCGCACGATGCTGGTAGTGCAGCACGGCACCATGTTCGTTCAGGGCAACAATGCTGTTGTAAGGCAAATGATCCTGATCCTGGCCAGCGGCCGACAGGTAGGCCAGATGGATCTCCAGCTCCGAGGCGCCAGCCTCGAAAGCCGAGGCGGCCGCCATATGGGCGCCAGCTGCGATGTCATTAGCCTGGGCAATGCACTCGCGCTCCCACGCCGTCTTGGTGGTCCGCATCTCGTCCATCCTCGCTACCAGGGCCGCCGGATTCAGGTCGGCACCGTCAACCAGCTGTCCGAGATCACGTTCGCGCCCAAGCACTGCCAATGCGCCCTTGTCTGCGAAGCACGAGTGCCAGGCAGTCGCATCAGGCACAACCTCGACGTCCAGCGCATCGGCCCACCAGGAAGCCGGTGGCTCGGGCGCCAGATGCCAGTAGTCACGGGGCTGGCAGAACCACAGTCGGGGCTTGCGACCGGCGCGGATTTCGAACAGACAGTCCTCGGCGAACGGCAGCGGCACCCAGGTCACGAAGGCCGCGTGGGCACGAAATGGGGGCGCCTGATCATCGAACAATCGCATCTCCGGGCGCCCTGAATGGATCAGCAGCGTGTCGTAACCGAGCTCACCTATCAAACGCTCGAGCACTGCGCTGCGATCTTCAATGTGCCGTGCGTACAACAGGCCTTGGGACGTTGGCATTGATGGTTCTCCGATACGTTAGAATTGCGAGCTCCCTCGGGATTGTAGCGCCCATCCAGTATTCATCGCGACCAATATGAGCATACGCATATACAACACGCTGAGCCGCGAAAAAGAGACGTTCGTCCCCGGTGACCCGGAACGAGTGACCATGTATGCCTGCGGGCCTACCGTTTACAACTACGCTCATATCGGCAACGCCCGGCCGGCGGTCATCTTCGACCTGTTGCATCGGGTGCTGTCTAATCGATTCCCAAAGGTGGTGTATGCACGCAACATCACCGATGTAGACGACAAAATCAATGCAGCGGCTGCGCAGGAAGGCGTTTCCATCGACGTCATTACCCGACGCTATGCCGATGCCTACCACGCTGATATGGCGGCCCTGGGGGTCGGGCGGCCCACCGTGGAGCCGCGTGCTACCGACCACATCGATGCCATCATCGCGATGATCGAGCGTCTTATTTCGCTGGATCATGCCTACGAGGCCGAGGGCCACGTGCTGTTCAACGTGGAAAACTTTCCCGACTACGGGCAGCTGTCACGTCGCGACCGGCGCGAGATGATCGCCGGGGCGCGGGTCGAAGTCGCCCCCTACAAGAAGCACCCCGGCGACTTCGTGCTGTGGAAGCCGTCTTCCGAAGACCTGCCAGGCTGGGACAGCCCCTGGGGTCGAGGGCGGCCAGGCTGGCACATCGAATGTTCGGCGATGAGCGCTTCTCACCTGGGCGAGATCATCGACATCCATGCCGGCGGCCAGGACCTCGTCTTTCCGCACCATGAGAATGAAATCGCCCAGTCGCGCTGCGCCCACGGCACCGACACCTTTGCCCGCTACTGGCTGCACAACGGTTTTGTGACCGTAGAAAAGCGGAAAATGTCGAAAAGCCTGGGCAACACCCTGATTGTGCACGAACTGCTGAAACAGTGGCCGGGTGAGGCGTTGCGCTACCTGCTGCTTTCCGCCCATTACCGACAGCCGCTGGACTGGTCTGAAAAAGCGCTGGAGCAGGCACAAAGCACGCTTGACCGACTTTACGGATTGTTGCGTGACCACGCCCCCGCCGCAGCCAGTGACGAAGTCGCGCCAGACCCGGCCGTGACCGAAGCCCTGGAAGATGATCTGAACACGCCGACCGCGCTGGCAGCACTCAATGGCCTGGCCCGGCAGCTTGCACAGGCCGAGAGTGGCGAACAAGCGCTGCTGGCCCGGCGCTTGCGCGCTACCGGCGCCCTGATCGGCCTGTTGCAGCAAGCACCTGCTGACTGGTTTGCCCAACGTCAGGTCGCCGTCCAGCTCAGCGAGGCAACGATCGAGGATCTGATTCAGCAACGACAGCAGGCTCGCCAGGCGCGTGATTTCGCCGAAGCCGACCGGATTCGAGATCAGCTGGCTGATCAGGGCATCGTCATCAAGGACGGCCCTGAGCGGACGACCTGGGAGGTTGCTGCCAGATGAGCAGCAAACAGGCGCAGCAAACCATCATCGAAGAGTTCAGTTTTTTTGACGACTGGATGGAGCGGTACCAGTATTTGATTGACCTGGGCAAGCAGCTGCCCCCCTTGCCGTCTGAGGAAATGACCGAGGATCGCCTGCTGGATGGCTGCCAGGCCAACGTCTGGCTGATTGCCGAGGGCGATGCCGACCACTTGACCTTCCGGGCACAATCAGATGCTGCCATTGTCTCCGGCCTGATCGCCCTGCTGCTGCGGGTTTATTCGGAACGCAGTGCCAGTGAAATCCTGTCAACGAAGCCTGAGTTCATTGAAGCCATCGGCCTGAGCGATCATTTGTCCCCGACCCGCGCCAACGGACTCAATGCCATGTTGCGCGCGATCCAGAACGTGGCCCGGAGCGCCCAGAGCGCGGCGGAGTAAGCTTGGGGTAATACCCTGACAATAGCCGGCCCGCCTTTCAGTCAAGGCAAGAAAAAACCGGCCAGCGGCCGGTTTTTTCAAGATGGCTTTGAACGCCAGCCAGATCAGTCGTCGGTACGCTCCAACACGACCAACTCAACCCGGCGATTCTGCTGCCGATTCGAATCCGACGTATTGGCCACCTTGGGTCGATCTTCACCATAACCGCGAACCACCAGACGGTCGGCGCTGACACCGTTCTCGACCAGGAAGTCACGCACTGCCTGGGCGCGCCGCTCCGACAGTCGCTGGTTGTGAGCAGCCGGGCCCAGATCACAGGTATGCCCCGCGACCTCGACTCTTGCAATCTCGGAGTGCAGGTTCAGCAAGGCCGCTGCTTCGTTCAGTTCGGCAATGGCGCCGGGTCGCAGCTGTGCTGAGTCCAGCCCGAAGGTCACCGTGGCGTCGAACTCAAACAACACTTCCGGTTCCGGCTCAGGCTCTGGCTCTGGCGGCGGGGGCGGCGGAGGCGCCGGACGCGGAGCCGGGGCAGGCGCGGCAGGGGCAGGTTCCGGCGCTGGCGCCGGCGCAGCACCCAGGCGAATCTTCAAGCTGGAGGTGAAGATGTAGTCCCAGAAACCACTGGAGCGGTTCAGCGAATCACGATCGTTGTCATACCGAGCCTCGGCTTCCAGGCGCAGGCTGACGCGGTCGTTGAACGGGTGAGTCAAGCCCAGACCCAGGGAGCCGTAAGCATCCCGGCCCGAGCCGAACATGCTGTCATGCTGCTGGATACCCGCACCGACCAGCAAATAGGGGCGCACGCCGTCAAAGTCAGCCACATGGTAACGGCCAATCAGGCCGTAGTTGCGCAACTTGAAACGGTCCATGCCAGCGGGGGCATCGGTGACGGTGTTGTGATAGCGATCATGACGCAAATCCAGGCTGAAATCCGGCGTCAGAAACCGGCCAACACTGAACGAGGTAATCACTGCCTCACCGTCCACGCCGCGATCACTGTCCATCAACACCAGGCCGACGCCAGGTGCCATGTACCAGCGGTTATCGAAATCGCTGGCCGCAGAGACAGCCTGGGTAGCCAGAATTGCGGCGGCGAACAAAAGTGTCAAACGACGAACTGCCATGCCATTTATCCTTTTCACCTTTTGTAGGGTGAAGTCCAAAAATACTCAAAAACACCAGTGCCCATTGCATTGGTGAACCTACTAACCTCGAATCAGCATTTGATTCGACACCGATAGCATATCAAAGCTGCTGTCAAGCACAGCCCGACAGCGCCCGATTTCAAAAAAGCTCAGCGGCTGTCGCGCATTTGCTTTTGTTTCAACTCCCAACGTTCCTGTGCGTCCAGGCACAACGTGGCAATCGGTCTGGCCTCAAGTCGGGCCAGGCCAATCTCCTCGCCAGTCTCTTCGCAATAGCCATAGCTGCCATCATCGACACGATTCAAGGCCTGGTCAATCTTGCCCAGAAGCTTGCGATAGCGATCCCGAGTCCGCAGCTCCAGGCTGTTTTCGGTCTCGCGACTGGCTCTTTCGGCCTCATCGCCGACGTCCCTGACCTCTCCACGCAGATGATTGATCGTCTCCTGTGACTCCTCAATCAACTCGTTGCGCCAATCCAGCAGCTTCTGCCGGAAATAAGCCAGGTGCTCCGGGCACATATACTGTTCATCTTCAGAGGGCTTGTAGCCTTCCGGTAGTTCTACCTGCGGTCTGCTGGGCATCGAATCTCGCGGCCTCGCGTCTGGGTTGTTGCAAAACGAGCAATTATATATCCTAAGAGGCTATCGAGAACAAGCCCATGCAAACCATCCTCCTCGCTCTCATCCGCGCTTACCGGTACCTGCTGTCGCCTTTGCTGGGTCGCCACTGCCGATTCACCCCGACCTGCTCGGTTTACGCCATGCAGGCGATTAGCTTGTACGGAGCTTTCCACGGCAGCTGGATGGCGGCAAAGCGCATCCTGCGCTGCCATCCCCTGTGCGCCGGGGGACATGATCCAGTCCCGGGCTACGAAGACGAGCCACAGTCATTCGACGAATCCGAGAATCGGGAGAAACCAGTCTCGTGAGTGGTTGGCTGATCACCAATGCGCGCCTGGTCAACGAAGGCGCACAGCTGGAAGCAGATCTCCGCATCAAGCGCGGCCGCATCGAACAAATCGGCAACCAGCTCAAGGCACGCTCCGGTGAAACCGTGGTTGACGCCCAGGGCAAGTTCCTGCTGCCGGGGATGATCGACACGCAGGTGCATTTTCGCGAGCCCGGACAGACCCAGACAGGCAATATTGCGACCGAATCACGCGCCGCAGTTGCCGGCGGCGTCACCAGTTACCTGGAAATGCCGGACACCAGCCCACCAACGACCACCAGACTGGCGCTGGCCGACAAGTTCAGTCGGGCCTCGGGCAGATCCACCGCCAACTACAGCTTTTACCTGGGCACTAGCCCGGACAACCTCGGTGAAATCGAGTCACTCAAGGCAAGCGAGGCCTGTGCCGTGCTGGTTTCCACCGGACCATCCGGCGGCCAACGGATGATTGATGACCCCACATTGCTCGGCGAGTTCTTTCAGCGCGCACCGGGCCTGGTGGTCGGCCAGTTTGAAGACGCGCAAACGATCGAACGCAACCTGGCCAAAGCCCGGCAGCGATACGACAATCGGATCCCGGCCACGGCACATGCCGAGATTCATTCCCGCGATGCATGTGTTGCTTCCGCCGCGCTGGCGGTAGACCTGGCGAAACAGCACGGCACCCGGCTGCATGTTCTCCAAGTATCTTCCAGCGAGGAGTTGGCACTGTTCGAGTCCACGCCAATAGAAAGCAAGCAGATAAGCGCCCAGGCAAGCGCGCCGCATCTGTTTTTCATCGATGCCGACTATGAAGTCCTGGGCAACCTGATCAAGTGCAACCCGTCGATCAAAACTGCCGAAGACAGAAAAGCCCTGCGCTCCGCCCTGCGCGAACAACGGCTCGACATGATTGGCAGCGCCCACGCCCCCCATTTGCTGCGAGAAAAAAGCGGCAATTACGACTCGGCGAAAGCCGGCCTGGCGCTGATTCAGTACGCCCTTCCATTGGCCTGGTCGCTGGTGGCCACGCGCACACTGAGCCCGGAAGTCCTGGTTGAAAAACTGGCCCACAATCCAGCTCGACTATTCCAGATCCAGGAACGTGGCTTCATTCGCGAGGGCTATCGTGCCGACCTGGTGCTGCTGGATCCTGCCGAACGCACCATCGTCAATCGGCAACCCATGCTCAGCCAATGCGGCTGGACCCCGCTGGCCGGCCGCAAACTCCCCGGCCGCGTCGCCGCTACCTGGGTCAATGGTAGCCTGGTCTGGCGTGACGGCTTGCTGACCGGATTCGTGCCGGGCGAGCGCCTGGCGTTTGACCGCCCTGACTGATCATTCCTTCTCAGCTCCGTCTGGAGGCGGCGCGACCGGCCGCAGGAACTGACTCGGTCGGGCGCCAAGGGCAAACAGCACGACGGCATAGACCAAAGCCCCTGCAAAAATTCCGGCAAACAGCCAGCCAACTCGCTGAAACAGGCCGAATGCCAGCATTTGCTCGGTCGCCGGCACAAGAGCAAGCACCACCACGCTCATGCCGATACAGGCCACGACCACCCGGGCGAGGTGCCGGCCCGGCAGACCCGGGGCAAGCCCGGGGCCACGCAGGTTTCGCCACAGCAAGATGGCATTCAGCCATGCCGATACACTGGAGGCCAGCGCCAGGCCTACATGCGCCCCCGGGAAAGCAGCCAGGGTGGCGAACAGACCGGCGCTGAAGTCGCCGCCGGCCAGCTGATGGATAATCAGCAGGACAAACAGCAGGTTAAGCAACATATTCACGGCCAGGGCCGTGACCGCAATGCGGACCGGCGTACGCGCATCCTGGCGGGAAAAATATGCCGGCGCCAGAATCTTGACGCCAATAAAAGCGGGCAAACCCAGACAATACGCCGTCAGCGCCAGGGCCGCCATGCTGACCGCCTGCTCATCAAAAGCACCGTACTGAAACAAGGTCACCATCAACGGCTCGGCCAGGACAGCCAAACCCACCGCAGACGGAACGCCAATGGCCACACCCAGCAACAGCGCCCATTCCAGGGTTGCGCGAAAATCCTGCCGGCGACCACTGGCATGCAGGCCCGACAAGGTCGGCAATATGACGGTCGACAAAGCCACCCCGAAAAGACCCAGCGGAAACTCCATCAGGCGATCGGCATAGTACAGCCAGGAAATACTGCCGGCGATCAGCAAGGAGGCGATCAAGGTATCCAGCAACAGACTGACCTGAGCCACCGATGAACCAAACAGGGTTGGCAACATCAGCTTCAGAATCCGTTTCACCCCGGGATGCCGAAAGCGCGGCCAGGGCCGCGGCAGCACGCCATGCCTTGCCAGTGCTGGCAACTGCACCGCAAGCTGCAGAATGCCGGCCACCAGCACGCCCCAGGCCAATGCCCGGACTGGTTCATCCAGGCCCTGGCTGAACACCACCGCGGCGATGATCAGCGAAATATTGAGCAGCGCCGGCGTCAGGGCCGGCAGGGCGAAACGGCCCAGCGTGTTGAGAATGCCGCCCGCCAGGGCGGTCAGGGCGATGAACAACAGATAAGGGAAAGTAATGCGCAGCAGCTCGCTGGCCAGGGCGAATTGCTCCGGTTGATCAATGAAGCCCGGCGCAAACAAGCGGATGACCCAGGGCGCAAACATCATGCCAAGGCCGGTAATCAGCAGCAAGACGGCCATCAGGCTTCCTGCCGTGGCATCGATCAGGGACTTCAGGGCAGCCTGGTCACCACGCTCGCGGTATTCGGCCAACACCGGCACAAAAGCCAGTGAAAACGAACCCTCGGCAAACAGGCGCCGTAAAAAATTGGGGATCTTGAAGGCGACAAAGAAAGCGTCGGTGGCCGCGGTCGCACCAAACCAGCGGGCAAGGACAATATCGCGCACAAAACCGAGAATGCGCGAAATCAGCGTCATGGAGCCGAACCGGAAGGTATTTTTCAGCAGACTCATGGAAGCAGCCCCCAACCGCAACCGGCCAAACCAGCCAACACTGTTCTTGACGCTGGCCTCAAACCATCAGATAATGACCTGCTCATTTTTTGAAACAGACTCCAGGAGTACATTCAGTGGCCAACAGCGTTTCTGCCCGCAAGCGGGCCCGCCAAGGCGAGCGCAACCGTCAGCGTAACGCATCGCTGCGTTCGCACGTGCGCACCAAGATCAAAAAAGTACAGCGTGCCATCGAGGCGGGCGACAAGGCTGCGGCCGAAGAAGCATACAAGGCTGCCATTCCCGCCATTGATCGCTCTGTCTCCAAGGGCATCATGCACGCCAACAAGGCCGCTCGACACAAGTCGCGCCTGAACCAGCACCTGAAAGGTCTGGATGCCTGATATTGGCCCGCTGGGGCTGGCCTTCCAGGCCAGTTGCCAGCGTCTTCAATGTGGCGCCGCGCGATAGTATAGGTGCGGTGGCCATCTGAAAGCCTGGCCCCCGCACCAGGCTGATCGCAAGCTTGAGGGTAGGCAGACGATGATCAAGAAACTGATGGTCGGTGTCGATGGATCGGAGCAGTCGAACAAGGCCTTTGAACATGCATTGACGCTGGCCCGCTGGTCCGGCGCCGAGTTGCATGCTGTTGCCGTGATCCACGGCCCCGACATCGAAATGTCCGAGCCGCCGGAGCGCGAACAGCTCGTCGCCCGTTCGCGCGAACGGCTGGAAGGCATTCTTTCAGGCCTGCAACAACGGGCCTCAGAAGAGGACATCATCCTTGTCACCCACCTGCTGGAAGGTCACCCGGTAGAGCAGCTGCTGGAGCTGGCCTGGCAGACGAGCGTCGATCACCTCGTCCTGGGCCACCGCAGCAAGGGCTTGTTCGAGCGGCTATTGATGGGGTCTGTCGCAAAGCGGGTGGTTGACTTCGCCCGCTGCACCGTTACGGTGGTGAGGTAGCTGCCTGAATCGTTACCCCGGGCGCAACGGTCTGTGACCGGTAGCGCCGGTGCAGAATATTGACTCGGCGAACATACTCACGCGTTTCTGCAAACGGCGGAATGCCGTTGTGACGCTTGACCGCGTTTTCACCGGCGTTGTAGGCAGCGATCACCCGACTCAAGTCACCGCTGAACTCCTCCGACAACCAGGCCAGGTAAGCGACACCCGCAGTGATGTTGTCCAGCGGATCAAACGGATCGGCAACACCGAAACGACGCTGGGTAGCCGGCATCAGCTGCATCAACCCCTGGGCGCCGGCATGTGACACCGCATCGCGCTGAAACCAGGATTCGGCGTGCATGATCGCTCTCACCAAGGCCGGATCAACGCCGAAAATTTCGCTTGCCGCCAGGATTTCAGCGGAAAACTGCTCTTTCTTCAGGGGTGTCCTTTCCCAGTCCACGCCACGCCGACAGGTGCCGAAACAGCCCAGGTTGTGAACCCGGTAGCGGCTGGCATCGGGCTTGCGATCAGTAAAAACGGTGACTCCGTTTTCGTCCACGTAGGTATAGATCTGGGCTTCCGCCATTCCAGTCAGCAGCAGGCCCGTCAAGGTCAGCAGCAGCAGTGTCTTCTGGATCAAATCAAAATCCCCCGGTGACGGACAAACCACCGTCGGCGGTGATGACCTGCCCCGACAACCAGCCAGAGTCCGGTCCCGCCAGAAAGGCGATCACTCGGGCGATATCTTCCGGCTCGGCCAGGCGTCGCAGCGGCGTTGTTGTTTCAAAATAACGCACCATACGCTCATCGTCCA
>SKQI01000281.1 GCA_007119095.1 Wenzhouxiangella sp.
CAGCGCATTACCGAACTGATGAAGCAGCCGCAGTACTCGCCGCTGTCGGTGGCCGAAATGGCCGTCAGCCTGTTCTCCGGCAACGAAGGCTACCTGGATGATCTGCCGCTGGGCAAGGTCGTGGCATTCGAGCGCGCCCTGCTTGACCACATGGCCAACACCCACCAGGATCTGCTGGACAAGATCAATGCCAGCGGCGACTGGAACGACGAGCTGGCTGCGGAAATGAAAGCCGCACTGGACGACTTCAAAGCAACGGGCAGTTGGTAACAGCGGCTGGATTTTTGCATGGTCACCCAAGTGAGTTACGGCAACCAACGTAAACAAGGCATCCCATCATGAGCGGTTCCAAGGAAATTGTCGGCAAGATCAAGAGTGTTCAGAACACGCGCAAGGTGACGCGTGCGCTGGAAATGGTCTCGGCCAGCAAGATCCGCAAGGCCCAGGACATGATGCAGGCCTCGCGTCCGTATGCCCGGATGATGCGGCAGATCATTGGTCACCTGGCCCATGCCAACCTGGAATCACCGCATCCGTTCACCGTCGAGCGCAAAGAGATCAAGCGCGTCGGCTATATCGTGATTGCCACCGATCGTGGACTGTGCGGCGGCTTGAACAACAACATGTTCCGGCGTCTGCTGGGTGAGTTCAAGCAGTGGCAGGATCAGGGCGTGGAAGTGACCACGGTGATCGTTGGTCGTAAAGCGGCCCAGTTCTTCCGCCGTCTGAAGGTCAACATCAGTGCCAGCACCCAGGATCTCGGCGAGCGCCCGCGTCTGGAAGACCTGATCGGATCGATCAAGGTGGTGCTGGATGACTATCGGGAAGAGCGGCTGGACCGTCTGTTCGTCAGCTATAACCACTTCGTCAACACGATGACGCAGAAGGTGACGATCGACCAGCTGCTGCCGCTGCCGGCCTCGGAAGAGGAAGAGCTCAAGCAATATTGGGACTACATTTACGAGCCCAGCGCCGATGCGCTGCTTGATGACCTCCTTGTGCGCTACATCGAGTCCACGGTCTACCAGGCCACCCTGGAAAACCTTGCCAGCGAGCACGCTGCGCGCATGGTGGCGATGAAGAGCGCCTCGGACAACGCCTCGAACCTGATCGACGATTTGAAGCTGGTCTACAACAAGGCCCGCCAGGCAGCGATTACCCAGGAAATTTCCGAAATCGTCGGCGGCGCCGCGGCGGTCTAAACCGAATTGAAAACCTGGTCTTGCCGATGCAGTGCAGGGCCACCAAAACCTTGAGGACGAATAAATGAGTTCCGGAAATATTGTTCAGATCATCGGTGCGGTCGTTGACGTCGAGTTCCCCGCAGGCCAGGTTCCCAACGTTTACGATGCGCTCACCGTGGACGATACCGAGATCACCCTGGAAGTCCAGCAGCAGCTTGGCGACGGCATTGTCCGTACCATCGCGCTGGGTTCCACCGACGGTCTGAAGCGTCATCGCCCGGTAACCAGCACCGGCAAGCCGATCAGCGTACCGGTTGGCCAGAAAACCCTGGGCCGGGTCATGGACGTGCTTGGCCGGCCGATCGACGATGCCGGTGAAGTTGGCTCCGAAGAAGTCTGGCCGATCCACCGCCAGGCGCCGAGCTTCGAAGACCAGGCGGCCAGCAATGAACTGCTGGAAACCGGTATCAAGGTTATCGACCTGATTTGCCCGTTCGCCAAGGGCGGAAAGGTCGGCCTGTTCGGTGGCGCCGGCGTGGGCAAGACCGTGAACATGATGGAGCTGATCCGCAATATCGCCATCGAGCACTCCGGCTACTCGGTGTTTGCCGGCGTCGGCGAGCGGACCCGTGAAGGGAACGACTTCTACCACGAAATGAAGGACTCCAATGTCCTTGACAAGGTAGCGCTGGTCTATGGCCAGATGAACGAGCCGCCTGGCAACCGTCTGCGCGTCGCCCTGACCGGTCTGACCATGGCCGAATACTTCCGCGACGAGGGTCGCGATGTGCTGATGTTCATCGACAACATCTACCGCTACACCCTGGCGGGCACCGAGGTATCGGCGCTGTTGGGTCGTATGCCGTCAGCGGTGGGCTACCAGCCAACCCTGGCCGAGGAAATGGGTGTGCTCCAGGAGCGCATCACCTCGACCCGTACCGGCTCGATCACCTCCATCCAGGCCGTTTACGTCCCTGCCGATGACTTGACTGACCCGTCGCCGGCCACCACCTTTGCTCACCTTGACGCGACCGTTGTACTGTCTCGTAACATCGCCGAACTTGGCATTTATCCGGCGGTTGATCCGCTGGACTCCACCTCGCGCCAGCTTGACCCGCTGGTCGTTGGCCAGGAGCACTACGATGTTGCCCGCAAGGTGCAGGGTACGCTGCAGCGCTACAAGGAGCTCAAGGACATCATCGCCATTCTCGGTATGGACGAGCTCAGCGAAGAAGACAAGCAGACCGTGGCTCGCGCCCGCAAGGTCGAGCGTTTCTTCAGTCAGCCGTTCTTTGTTGCCGAAGTCTTTACCGGATCGCCGGGTGTTTACGTGTCGCTGAAGGACACCATCCGCGGATTCAAGGGCATTGTCGACGGCGACTATGACCACCTGCCGGAGCAGGCCTTCTACATGGTCGGCACCATTGAGCAGGCCGTCGAAAAAGGCGAGAAAATGCTGGAGAAAGCGGCCTGAAACGGCCGCTGATCCCCGACTCAACGCGCATAAGAGCAGCCCATGGCATCCACCATCCACTGTGACATCGTCAGTGCCGAAGCCGAGATTTTTTCCGGCGAGGCCTCCATGGTCATCGTGCCCGGCGAGGAAGGCGATCTCGGTATCGCCCCGCGTCACGCACCACTGCTGACCCGGCTTCGTCCTGGTCAGGTGCGTGTGATCCGGCCGGATGGCGAGGAAGAGTTTTACTTCATTTCCGGCGGCATGCTGGAAATTCAGCCGCACGTAGTCAGCGTGTTGTCCGATACCGCACAGCGAGCCAGTGATCTTGACGAGGCAGCTGCCCTGCAGGCCAAGGAAGAGGCCGAGCGCGCGATTGCTGATCGATCGGCGGGCATGGAAGTCGCCCAGGCCCAGGCTCAGC
>SKQI01000101.1 GCA_007119095.1 Wenzhouxiangella sp.
AGAATCAGCGGCAAGGACGGCGCAAACAACACTCCCATGCTTGAACCGGTGGTGACCAGGCCAAGCGCAAACCGGCGCTGGTAGCCGGCTGCCAGCAGCGCCGGCAGCATCAGGCTGCCCAGCGCCACGACGGTAATGCCTGAAGCCCCGGTAAAGGCGGTCATCAGCGCGAACATGAACAAAGCGAGAATGGCGAGGCCACCCGGCAACCAGCCCAGGCTCGCCCGGGTCAAATCGACCAGACGCGCCGGGGTGGCGCTGTGAGCCACCAAGACCCCGGCAAAGGTAAACAGCGGCAAGGCGACCAGCACCGGCAGTTCGCCGATACGCTGGAATTCCATCGCAACCAGCGCCAGATCCAGCTCGGCCTGGTGAAATCCGGCCATAGCGCCGATGGCAATAACCGCAAACAAAGGCATGCCTATCAGCGCCAGCAGGATCAGCATGAGTACGATCATTGCATGCTGCTCCCCGGCCCGGCTGAGGTTTCCGGTTCGGCAAAAGCCTGCTCGAGCTTCGGCGGTGGCAGCAATGCACCAAGAACAAAACGCAGGGCCATCAGGGAAAACCCTATCGGCACGATGATCTGCACCATCCAGGTCTTCACGCCGAGAAAGGCAGTGCTTTGAAATTCGAACTCCAGACCGACAATACGCAGGCTCAGCCAGGCCATGACCAGGCACACCACTGCGGTAACCAGCATCACCAAGGTATGCAGCACGCGGTTCAGCAGCGGTGGCAGCAGGTTCGACAAAAGATCAATCCGGATATGCCGAAAACGGCCAGCTGCTACCACGCCGGCAAGCATGGCCAGCCATAACACCAGGCCACGCATCGCACCATCAGCCCAGGGCAAGGCTACGCCGAAGGCGTTTCGCATCACGATCTGGGTCAGGCCAATGCCGATCAGCGCAAGCAACAGCCCGGTCAGCAGTAGCGATTCCAGATCCTCGAGCTGCCTGTTCAGGGATGTCAGCGATCGCTCAAGGCTCACGCAAGGCCTCCAGGCGCTCGATCAGGTGGGCCAGATAGGGTACGTCGATCTGGCCCTCTTCAATCATGCGATTGCGCGTTTGTTCGGCAATCTCACGCCAGGTTTCGGCATGTTCCGATGGCGGTGCCGTAATGCGAATACCTTGCCCACCCAATGCTTCCAGCGCGGCCTGGTTATCGCGGCGGTTGACGGCTTCAAGCTGCTTCAGCGCCTTGCCGAACTCGGTCAGAACGACTTCCCGGTCGCTCTCGGCCAGCCGCTTGAAAGCGCGAGCATCCAGCCCGATGGTGCCGGCCGTCATCAGGATTGGCAGGTCCAGCAGATGGCGGGCGCGGGTATGCCATTGCAGGATGATCGCTCCGGTCGGGGTGCTGGCAAAGGTATTAAGGGTGCCGGTCTGCAGCGAGGTGTAAACATCGGCCAATGGAACCGGCACCGGGCTGACGCCAGCCCGTTCCAGGGTTCGGCGAGATAAGGTGTCACCAGGCGGCACCCAGACCCGCCATGATGTTGATAGCGACTCCGGAGCCGGAAAGGGTTCGCGCGCAAATAGATAGGCGAAACCACCCAGACTGATACCCGGCACGATCAGCCCCTGTTCCCCCAGTGCTTCGATGATCAGCGGGTCGAATTCCTCGCGCAGCGTCAGCACTTCGCCTTCGCTGTCAAACAGGAACGGTAAGCCGTACAAGTTGACGGCCGACGAAACACCCGACAAATCGCTGACGGTGAAAGCGCCGCCCTGAAGCTGGCCCAGGCGCATCCGGCGCAGCACCGCGCTGGCATCCCCCATTACCCCGCCCGGATAGAAGCGCACACGAACACGGCGGTCGGTGCCGTTCTGGATACGCTGCTCGGCAGCACGCAGCTCGTTCATCCAGGTCGAGCCATCAGGCGCCAGGGTTGCAATCTTCAGCTCCTGGGCGGCCAACGGCAGGGCCATGAAAAGGGACAGGAAGGCAAGCAGCCTTGGCATGGTTTTCATCAGTCGAATATGGCCTCGGTTTGTTCCAGCAGGGCAGCGGCACGACTCCGTGCCACCTGATTGACCAGTCGGTAGTCAGGGTCATCGGCGGATGATTGGACGACGGCCTCCAGCAGTTCGACGTACAGCTCCCGATCAAACAACAGGCGGGCATAGGAGTCAGCCATCAATACGTTGATCAGCAGGTTGCGTCCTTCAGAGCTCGAGCGAGCCTGTTCGAAATAGGCCCGGGCCTTGCGCGGTTGCCCCCCGGCCGCCGGCGGCCGCTGCGAGTTCAGCACCGCCAGATAGAGATAGACAGCGCCATCATCGAAGCCCGGGCGAGTGTCGGCAACCCAGCTCAGCAGAGACTCTACCCTCGGCAAATCAGCGAGCGCCCGAAAATCGTCGGAGTGCGCGGCGATCCAGGTCGTCCAGTTGGTCGCCAGGACGTAGGCCGGCTCTACCTGACCGGTCCCGAGACGAGCAATGCGCTCATCCAGGGAGTCGAAATCCAGTCGATCGAGCTCGCACAGCAGGCTGGAATGCTGACAGGCGCCGTGACGGGCGTGACTCAGCGCGCGTTGGGTGAGACGGCGCTCTGCATCGGAACCACCCGGCTCGGCGAACAACGCCGCGTATGTGCCGGTCAGGCGCGCGGTGGTCAGCAGCAGCCCGGCGTCGTCCGGGCGTGATTGCAGACGGGCCTCCAGCAGTAGCAGGAAAGCCGGCAAACCCGCTGCCACCGCCGCAGGTTCGTCATAGGAACGGATCGCTGCTTCGAGGTCATCGGCAAAGTTGTTGGCAGCGCGATCGAGCAGGCTGGCACAGGCGCTCAGCAATAACAGTGCGGCCAGAGCCGCCGCACTGGATCGGATCATGGCGCCTTGACCACGAGCCCGGCGGCTTCTGCCGTGTTCTGCATCAGCGTCGCAACGGTCATCGGACCTACCCCGCCGGGCACCGGCGTAATCCAGCCGGCGCGCTTCGCCACAGCATCGAAATCAAGATCTCCGCGCAGGCGACCGTCAGGGCAACGATTGATACCGATATCGATGACAATGGCGCCGGCCTGAACCCAGTCAGGATCTATCAGGCC
>SKQI01000270.1 GCA_007119095.1 Wenzhouxiangella sp.
AGCGCGAAAATAATCGACTGGCTCGTGATCTGCAGAACATGCAAACCCGAAATCGTGCTCAGCAAACGGAAAAGGCGCGTCTGGAGAGCAGGTTGCAGTCGATCAGTAACCAGACCCGGACGCTGCAAGGCCAAGCACAGAGCGGCAATCTGTCGGAAGCCGAGATGAGTCGTGAGATGGCACGCCTGACAAGGGAACGGGACGAACTCGCCAGCGCCCTGGCCACAGCGATGGTGGGGCAATAGTTGTGATCGGACACAGCGTCGTTCCGAATGAGGCAATAGGGAACGGCACGGCCCGGCTGTCGGAGAGTTGAGGAGAACTTATGAAAACGTTCATAGATACGAAGATATGGGGTTTTTGCGCGATCATTGCAGTGATGAGCCTTATGGGTTGCGGTGGCGGATCATCCAGCAGTGTGGAAGGAGGAAACACTGCGACTGGTGTGTTTCTGAACAGTGCCGTGGAAGGGTTGGCCTACGTCTCAGGCAATATCAGCGGGTTGACCAATGCCGATGGCGAGTTCGTGTACGAGGTGGGCAGAACCGTCCGCTTCATGGTAGGGGATATCGTGATTGGAGAAGCGCTTGGCAAGCGGCTCATCACGCCGGTCGATCTGGTCGACGGCGGTGATGCCAATCACCCGACCGTTCTAAATATCGCTCGTTTCCTGCAAACCATCGACGACGATAACAATCCTTCAAATGGCATTCGGATCACGGAACCGGTAAGAAACCTCGCGCAGGGGAAATCGATCAACTTCGCACAGAGCACTAATGCATTCTCCAATGATGGCAATGTGCAGATCGTTGTGAGTGAACTTACTGCAGTGACCTCGGCTGGAGCACGAGGACTGATTTCAAGCAATGCAGCACGAACTCATCTGAGCAACAACATCTGGAGTTACTACTCTGGCTCTTACAGCGGAACATTCACTGGTAGTGAGTCCGGTACATGGGATGTGAATTTCCTCGCGAATGGCTCAATCACCGGTACGGGATTTTTCAACAATCTTGGTGCCACGTTCACGATCACTGGTAGCCTTCGGACGGATGGATCGTTGACTTTCGCCACAGGAGGCACCTCGATGGCAGCGACATACTCGGGTACGCTTACGGATGATTTTAGGCTTACCGGAACCTGGATTGGAATGGGTGTATCAGGGACTTTTTCAGGCCAGCGAACCCGTGCGTCAGATGATAATGACGGCGGTGGCCCACCCGGTGGTTCGATCACGTTCTCCGGGTCGGTAGCGGGTACATACTCTCCTGAAATCACGGAATATTCCAGTGGTGGTCCCGATTACCTGATCATCGTATGGGCTGGCAACACCGGAACTCCTTCTTTAACTGCGCCCTGGACTTTGACTGTTTCCGTTCCCCGTCGGGGCACTGGAGACAGCTTATTAAAACTGAATCCTCCCGGTGCGCTGGGAACTCTGTATGAATGCGGGCAACTGTTTGGACTCGTAATGGGCGATTGCAGCCGAGTAAACCACAATGCTACTGCGCGCAAGGTGACATTCACCGATGTCGTTCTCGTGGGGCCTGCCTTTGGGGATGTAGTTCGACTCAACGGCTCGCTTCCGTATTGATCGGTGGATTGACGGAGCAGTGACATAGCTGATCCGGTGATGATCTGCCCCGGCTTCCCGTGGCTGCGGATACGGAATTCGCTGTGAGTGTAATCAAGATCGGCATTCAAGGAAACCTGGGTGCAAAAAGTATGGTATTCGATCCTCGTGACCTCAGTGCTGCTGTTGTCCATGCCGCTGTTGGCTCAGCAGGGAAGCAGCCGCAGCGGGATGCTCTACCGGTAGGCCGAAGCGTTGCTGGCCCAGGCGGAAGACATCGCGAATCCGGTTCAGGCGGAGGCGTTGCTCAACCAAGCGAGTGCCGATTATCGAGCAACATCCGGCCAGTGACCTGGCCTCGCGTCTGGTGCTGGGTGATCCGTTGCAAGAACGGATAGAGGCGACAATGAGGGTTAACCGAGAGGCGGCGACTGTACAGCGTCGTGAGTGCGGTGGTGGGTATGGCCAACGGCATCTCGGAGTGCTACCGGACTGGGTGCCGTCCTGCCCAAGGCTTGCAGCAGTCTTGCGCCAACATCTTAATTGACCGATACCTATGTCAGACTCGATGATTAAAATTCCCGGCTATTAGATCGAACGTGAGATCGGTCGCGGTGGTATGTCGACCGTGTATTTAGCATTACAGGAATCACTCAACCGTAAGGTGGCGCTGAAAGTCATGAAACCAGCGTTGGGTGCGGATGAAGATTTCAAGACCCGATTCCTCAATGAAGGCCATATCGTCGGCCAGCTTAATCACAGCAATATCGTCACGGTGTTTGATATAGGCACCCACGACAACCATTATTATTTGTCCATGCAATATTTGCCGGGCGGCTCATTACATGATCGTATCCGCAAAGGCTTAACGGTTAGAGAATCATTGGAAATCGCCCGCACCTTGGGCAAGGCGCTGCATTATGCCCATCAGCGGGATTTTGTCCATCGCGATATTAAACCGCTGAATGTGCTCTTTCGCGAAGATGATTCCCCCGTGCTTACTGATTTTGGCATTGCTAAAGCGCTTAACTCCAGTATCACATTAACCTGTAAAGGTTTTACCCTCGGTAGTCTTGGCTACATGAGTCCCGAACAAGCTCTGAGCAAACCGATTGACCACCGCTCGGATATCTATAGCTTAGGAGTCGTATTGTGGGAAATGCTCACCGGTCAAAAACTCTACCAATCGGACGATGCCATCTCGCTGGTAATGAAACATGCTACGGCACCTATTCCCCAATTACCAGATAAGCTTCATTATTTACAACCCTTATTAGAACGCCTATTAGCCAAAAAGGCGGATGATCGCTTCGAAGACATGAGAGCTTTGGTCAGCGCACTTGATCGGTATCTGCCATACAATGGCGGGCTACTTCCAGACCCAAAGCGTGCCCAATCGAAAGCTCGCGTGGCTATTGCTGCTATCTTGGGGTTGATGGTTATCGGTGGGGGCACAGGCTGGTGGTGGTTATCCACGTC
>SKQI01000249.1 GCA_007119095.1 Wenzhouxiangella sp.
GAAAGGGACGAGAAGGAAGAGTTTTCCAGAGCTATTTTCGACAAAATGGGCGAGCTTGGAATTACAGGCATACCTTGGCCGGAAGAGTATGGCGGAGAAGGTGCCGATTACCTGACCTATGTTATTGCTGTAGAAGAGCTTTCAAGGGTAGAGGCTGCTGCCGGGACAACGCTTTCGGCTCACATCTCTTTATGCAGCTGGCCGATATTTAAGTTTGGCAACGAGGAGCAGAAACAAAAATATCTAAAACCACTTGCCACCGGAGAAAAGCTTGGTGCATTTGGTTTGACAGAAGAGATGGCAGGAACAGATGCAGCCGCACAAAAAGCTACAGCGGTCAAGGACGGCGATGACTACATTCTAAACGGTACCAAAATATTCATCAGTAACGCAGGTGATGCAGAGATTTATGTGGTATTTGCTGTAACCGATAAGGAAAAGAAGGCAAAAGGAGTAAGTGCTTTTATAGTAGAAAAGGATACTCCTGGATTTACCTTCGGTAAAAAAGAGAAAAAGATGGGGCTGCGCGCATCACCCACCCTTGAACTGGTATTTGATAACTGCCGTGTCCCTAAAGAAAATCTTTTGGGAAATGAAGGTGACGGATTTAAGATTGCCATGGCTGTTTTAGACGGGGGCAGAAACGGTATTGCAGCTCAGGGAGTTGGTATTGCCCAGGGTGCTCTTGATGCCGCAGTTGAATATGCGAAGCAGCGCCAGCAGTTCGGTCAGCCCATTGCTAATTTTCAGGGAATTGCATTTATGCTGGCAGATTGCGCAACAAAAATTGAGGCATCACGCTTGCTGACTTATCAGGCAGCATTTCTTGAAGGCGAAGGGTTGCCTTACGGCAAGGCATCATCTATGGCAAAACTGTTTTCATCAGAGACAGCTATGGAAGTAACAACAAAAGCTGTTCAGATTTTTGGTGGTTATGGATACACAAGAGAATATCCCGTTGAGCGTTTCATGCGCGATGCTAAAATTACCGAAATTTACGAAGGAACTTCTGAGGTTCAGCGGATGGTTATCTCCCGCTATCTCATAAAAGGATAATAAATTCAAGGTAGAAATTACAGTTTAGCAGAGGTGCCATTTTTTAAGGGTGCCTCTGCTTGTTTCAAGATGCAAGAAGCAAGAGTGAGGGGTTTTTATCAATAGGATTATAAGGCGGTATTAATATGACTTCAGAAAAAGTTGTTCACGGTTTAATAATGGTCTATACAGGGCCCGGAAAAGGGAAAACGACTGCTGCAGTCGGCCAGGCGCTTAGGATGGTTGGTCAGGGATACAAAGCTTATATGATTCATTTTATGAAAGGCCGTGATTACGGAGAATTTCTGGCTTTTCGCAAGATTACCGGCATTACTGTTGAAAAGGCCGGGCGCGATGAGTTTGTGAATAAAGAAAATCCTGAACAGATAGATATCGATATGGCCCAAAAGGGTTTGATATCAGCCAGAAAGGCCATATACAGCGGTGTATATGATTTAGTTGTTCTTGACGAAATTAATGTGGCAATGGACTTTAACCTTATCTCCGTTAAAGACGTTCTTGAACTAATAAAAAATAAACCGGTTCATGTTGATATTATTTTGACAGGTCGAAACGCTCCAAAGGAGATAATTGAAATTGCCGACCTTGTAAGTGAAATAAAAGAGATTAAACATCATTACCAAAACGGTGTTCAGTCAAGACGTGGCATTGAGTTTTAAAAGTCGTTCCAACTATTTTTTTAACAAGGAAATCTCTTTTCAGGTGGTGTTTTTTGTTGATAGATAAACTATTATCCGGTGACCGCAGGATACTTGCACGTCTGATCACGATGATTGAAGATGATGATTCGACAAAAAACGACTATCTGAAAGATATTTACACACATACAGGAAATGCTCATATTGTTGGCATTACCGGTGCACCGGGCAGCGGTAAAAGTTCGCTGACAGATAGGGTTATCAGTGAAGTCCTCAAAGAAGAGAAAAAGGTTGGAGTTATAGCCGTAGACCCCAGCAGCCCTTTTAGCGGAGGAGCAATTTTGGGGGATCGTATCAGGATGCAGGAACATACCCTTGATCCCAGAGTTTTTATCAGGAGTATGGGTACGAGGGGCACTTTAGGCGGCCTCTCAAGATCTACCCGAGAGGTTATTAAGGTACTGGATGCCTTTGGTAAGGACATTGTTTTTGTTGAGACGGTTGGGGTTGGACAGTCAGAGGTGGATATCGTCAAATATGCCGATACAACAGTCCTTGTTTTGACTCCTGCGGCAGGTGACAGTGTACAGACTATCAAGGCCGGGGTTATGGAGATAGCTGATATTTTTGTGGTAAATAAGGCAGATTTACCCGGAAAAGACAGAACTGTAACAGAGCTTGAAGCGATGCTTGACCTGAGCCCCGCAAAAGAATGGCGACCACCGGTAATTACTTCTAATGCATTAAAGGGCGAGGGCATTGTTGATATATGGGAAACTATACAAAAACACCGTCAGTATCTTGAAGATAGCGGGTTACTTTTTTCCGTCAGAAAAGAAAGAGCAAAGCGCGAGCTGGTGGATCAGGTGGAAAATCTTATAAAAAGCATTGTCTGGAGCAGGATAAAAGAAAATATATCCCTTGAAGAACTTACAGAAGAGCTGGCAGAAAGAAAAACTGATCCTTATACGGCTTCCCGAGAGCTTCTGGAAAAGGCCGGTTTTTCTTTTTCTTAATAGTTTTCAAAAGTAATGGGAGGGTAAAAGATGACCAGTAAGAAAGATCAATTAAAAACCATCAAAGAAGAAGAAAAAAAGTGGCGCAGCGAAACCCTGAAGGGAAGAGCTGAGCGAGATATGGATTTTACCACCATTTCAGGAGAAAAGATAAATGACTTATATACTCCCAGCCATTTTGAGGGATTGAGTTATAGCCGGGATTTGGGTTTTCCCGGTCAATACCCCTACACCAGAGGAGTCCAGCCTAATATGTACAGGGGCCGTCTATGGACGATGAGACAATTTTCCGGATTCGGTGATGCTTACCAGACAAATGAGCGCTATCGTTA
>SKQI01000028.1 GCA_007119095.1 Wenzhouxiangella sp.
CCAAACTGATCCCGAATCTGATCAGACAGAACAACCCGGTAGCGGGTCCCGCCACGCTTGAAACCGACGATGCTGATCTGGCGCCCGCGGTACTCGACCGTCATGCCATCAATGGCCGGTTCAACACTGACCAGCTCACTGATGCGCTGCCCAGCGGCCAGGCGATTATTGAAGCTGAAACGCAAAGGATCGCCAGGATCGCAGTGCCCCGACCATCCACAGCCGTGGGCCCTTACCTGAAAGGGCCCAAAGGTGCGAAACGACCGGCGCTGGGGCAGGGCACTTGGCCGCGGCCCTTCGACCGATCTTGCACCGGCAGCCAGCTCAACGGAAACCGTGCTGGCCGATGGCAGTTCGTTTTCAAGCCGCAGCGCAACCCAACGCCCCGGCTCCAGATCGGCGACCAGGCGCCGGGCGCCGGGGTCAGCCTCGATTTCCTCATCGCTGGTCGCGCGCCATGCCAGGTTCTGGTCCGTCTCGGTTGAAAGTCTCAAGTAAGGCCGCAGCTCATCCAGCAACACGCGCTGATCGAAAACCAGCACGACCACCGGCTCAAGCGGCACGCTGTCGCCTTCGGGCGACATTCGTTCCAGGTTTAGCGGCGGCGTTGAGAAATGCCAGGCCACGGGCTCGGTCAGCGCGGCACCATCCGGGGCGGCCAGGTCTTCATCGACCACAACCCGAAACTCGGTTGCCATCGGCAGGCGGGCGCCTTCTGGCTCGAACAACAAGGTACGGGTCCCAATCCAGCGCCACTGCCCGGGCACCGACGGCTCCACACTGACCGGCACAGCGGCAACCGTATCCTCATGCGCGGTGACTGCGACCATCGGCCGGTCAAAAGTGATGCTGATCTGCCCGGCAATGGGCACCTCGCCCTCGGGCGAAAAGCGCAAGACCTGCAACGGACCGGTGGGGGGCTCGACTTGGGGCAGCTCCCGTTCCTCGACCGAGGGAAACTCACCCACAACGGTCTCGCCCGTTCGCGGTGGCGGCTGACTACCCGGACGCAGCGCAAACTCCTGCTTATCCTCATCATTAACCGGCAGCGGCTCCAGCCGCCCAAGCAAGCGCTCAATCGCCGCCTCATCCAATGGCCTGGCATCCGCCACCGGCACCGGCTCAAAAGGCACATCATCAGGCCGCCCCTCGCTCACCCTGCCAGGAAACTCGGTCAACTCACCCGGCCCGATCTGATGCGGCCTTGGGCCATCAGCCTCGTTCAGCGTGGCTAGTGGCAGCTCGCGTTCCTGCTCCTGAATATTGCAACCAGCAAAGAACAAGCCCATCAACAGCAATCCCGCCAGAACTCTCATTTCGGCCTCAGCACTCGCAACGCTCCAGGGAGCAGTGTAGCCCTAGATTCCATGCACGTGCCTGGCATGTACTCGGCACCAGCTCTTGCCAGCAGAGACAGCCAGGCAGAGTCAACCAAAGGCTGCTCAGACAAGCCAATGCATTGTTATACAATTGTCCGTATGGACATTGTCGCCGACACTAATATCTTCCTTGCAGTTGCCCTAAATGAGCCCGAGAGAGACCGGATCATCATGCTGACGGCTGACGCGTCAGCCTTGGCTCCCGAAATCCTGCCATACGAGATCGGCAACGCACTGTCCGCAATGGTTAAACGTCGCCAACTCACCGATTCAGAGGCGCTGCAGGCGGAGAAGTCCGTCAGACGGATTCCTGTTCGGTTGCTTGCCGCCGATATAGGTAGTGCGCTCAGGCTCGCTCTGAGGAAGGGAATTTACGCCTACGACGCATATTTCCTACGGTGCGCCCAGGAGCTATCTTGCCCATTATTTACCCTTGACCGCCGCATGAAACAGGTGGCGTCTGAACTGGGTATCGAGTTACTGGAGTAAATGTGATGAAAGTTTTTACCTACTCAGAAGCCCGGCAAAACTTGTCCAAACTGCTGGTTCTGGCTCAGCGCGAAGAGGTTGAGATCAGGAGAAAGGACGGCAGCACGTTTACACTCCGCGCAAAGTCCAGGGAATCAAAGTCCCCGTTTGATGTGCCTGGCGTAAGCACGAGAGCCACAACATCCGACATAGTTGACGCGGTTCGGGACTCGCGCAAACGCTGACTGAGTTGCAATTTAACCCGCTAGTTGCATAAATTCAGCCATCGAACCGCCCAGACTGCCCGTAGCTATTGGCGGGGAGTGCAATTGATTGGGTGTTTGTGGAATTCACCCCGGGTGAGGTCCAGGAGCAAGGCGAAACCAAGCTTAAGTTGATGATTGGCCATAAAAAAAACGGCCTTGATGTTGGTAAGATGTAAGTCGACCAAAACACACATCCACCAACAAGGGCCGTTTCGATGAAGTATAGCAAATCTGCCATCCATCGGAAATTCCACCGTCTCCCCGAGCTGGCTTTCGAAGATCACCGGCTGACCTCGTTCTCCGGCCTGATCGTCTTCCAGGCACTGTTCTCTCGCCTGGATCTGAAGCGACGACTGAACCCGTGTTTTCGGCACCTGAAGGTCAGTCCGATTTTTGGCCACGGCGTGATCGTGATGACGCTGGTCGTGCATTTGCTGCTCGGCTATCGCCAGTTGCGTGACATTCGCTATTACCATGACGATCCACTGGTCAAGCGAACGCTGGGGCTGACAAAGTTGCCGGATGTGGCCACGCTCAGCCGAACCCTGGCTGGGATGGACGGCCGCAGCGCTGATCTGGTGCGCAAACTCAACCGCGACCTGGTTCTTGAACGCTTGGCTTCCAGTGGCTTGCGTCGGGTGACCCTGGACTTTGACGGCTCGGTACTCTCGACCGGTCGGTTTGCTGAAGGAACGGCCGTCGGCTTCAATCCACGCAAGAAAGGCCGACGGAGCTACTACCCACTCTATTGCACCATTGCCCAGACTGGCCAGGTGTTTGATCTGCTTCACCGCTCCGGCAATGTCAATGACGCCAACGGTGCCCCAGCATTCATGCAAGCGTGTATCCGCAAGGTACGGCAAACACTGGGCTCGGGGGTTCGTCTGGAAGTTCGTGCCGATAGTGCGTTCTTCTCCGACCAG
>SKQI01000229.1 GCA_007119095.1 Wenzhouxiangella sp.
AAGGCCGTGTCAAGAGCCCCAGCTATGGCCTGATTGAAACCTATGACTTCGAAAACCTGACCGTCCATCACCTCGACTTGTACCGCCTCGGCCACGGCGAAGAAATCACCTACCTCGGCCTGGAAGACCTGTTCGATGACCCGACTTTGCTATTGGTGGAATGGGCGGAAAAGGGAAAAGGATATCTCCCGGCGGCCACGGATGTGGTCCATCTGGATGATCAGTTGAACGGAGTGCGTGTTTTGAGATTGGAGAAGCCGGGAGGGTAAAGACGGGAAAAGGGGAAAAGAAAAGATTGTAGCTTGTAGCCCGGCCCAGCGCAGGTTGGAGCGATGGTGCGGTTTGCCGCAAGGCAAAAAGCGCCATGGCGTAAGCCGGCCGCGCGTGTGGCCGGGGCCCATGTCGAATACTTTTCCATCAGCCCGATTGGGCACTACCTCAGGCTCATCGTTGCCGATTTAATCAATGTATCCGTTCGTCCAAAGCATCAAGAAAACGCCGAATCCTGGCCGCATTCGCGCCTACATCGCTCAAGCCTACGCGTGACTTGGAGCGCACGTCGACCAGGCTACCCGTGTCGCTGGACCGGATGCGAATAACGACATCGTCTTTGAAACCGAACCAAAAGGTAGTGTCAGTAGCCTCAATCCGGCCGGTGTCCGCGTCCGCTGCAACCAGCTCCCACCCAAACTGCTCGACCACGGCCAATGCATGGTCAAAGACGATGGCATTGTGGGCATCAGTTTCGAAGCTGACGATATCGGGATAGGCTTCACGCTGCTGGCGGGCAATTTCCTCACCCTGATATTCGACCGGGTTGGGTGCATCGGCGCGCAGCGGAGCGACGGCCACGAATTCGGGCGGGCTGACTGTATCGGTGGTGATGTCATGAATCCGCGGCACGCTTTGCGCCTGCTGATACATGGTCAGCGGCATTACCAGCGTACCCAACGCGATCAGCAGCGCCAGCGAAAGTGCCAGGCCATTGCCTCGGCGCGTTTTTGGTATCAGCAAAAACAGCAGCGCCAGCACAGATGCGCCAATGCCGAGATAAACCGCCCAGCGCATCAGCTCGAACCCGGTCCGGAAATGCCACAGCTCCATGCGCGTGCCCGGCCCGGCGATCAGCAGCAGCAGGGCCGCAATCACGGCCACCAGCAAAACAAGTCGAATCAATTTCATGGTTTTGAAAACTCAGGTTTGTTGAGCTTGCCGGACAATCTCGGCAAAGCCAAGGAGATCGTCCAGATCGCTGTCGATCACCGACTGCACTATCTTAATCTCAAGGTCACGATACTGGTGGACAGCAATATTCCGGAAACCGACCATTTTTTGCAGCTTTTCCGCCAGATCCATTTCAAGAATACCTTCACGCCGAAGGATAGCGAATGATTCCCGGCTTTCGGCAGGAACCCCTAGCGTTTGTTGCCGAATGAGCATGTTGGCCAGATCAATACCGAGTTCGCAGGCGCGCAGGACGTTCAGAACTGCCACGTCCTGAAGATCAAAGTCCTGGTCAAAGTCGTCGCCAGCGCGGTCGCGAGCATCGCGGGCTCGCGAGACACAGCGCTGCAAACTGACGATCTTCTGAACAACAAGCTCATTCATTGGCGGTATCCGCGGCCGGTATCGTGGAAGTCGGCCAACAGGTCGGCGACTTCCCGTCGATAGTGGCCGTAGCGGGTCATGGCCTCGGCTTCCCAGGCAAGTACCTCGCCGGGTGCGGCATTGTGAACACAAACGCCGTTGGCCAGGACTTCCCGACGCAAAACGTCGCTGGCAGCGCGCAGGTCAACCAGGTCCACCTCAAGTTTCAGCTCAACGGCCAGACGAGACAGAATCGCAAGTTTGTCATCGATTCGGGTCATGGGCGGCAGCAGCACAGCAATATCCAGATCGCTATCTGGCCTGGCCTGATCGCTTGCGCGGCTGCCAAATACATAGATCGCCAGACAGTCCGGCAATTCTGCCAGCACTGCTCCGCGAACCCGCTCGGCCATCTCCTTGGGGATCACATGTTGCATGGCTCCATTATCGGTTGTAGGTCCAGTCGGGTCCAGACTGCCTGGTTTGAGTTTGGTTTGGAGAGGCATCGGGTGGTATCCGCCAGCTCACGGCCTGACCGGGTTAGCGATTCGGGAGAAGTGTTTTCGCGGGAGTGGCCTGGGGATCGGTAGGTTGAGCCGTCGGCCCTGGGTGGAAATTGGCTTCGATTTAACACGGATGCCGACTGAGGGCTCGGGGAGGATTCAGTGCCAGAATCCGCACCCGGTCAGGCCGTGATCTGGCAGATACCACCCGCTGCGAAGGTTTTGAGGAAGGCGGGTGCGTGTCCTCCTTTCCCCTTTCACCCCTTCGCCCTTTGGCCTTTTTGCCCGTTTTACTTCCCCGGAACAAACCCCTCCACACTCACCACCCCATCCGCCACCCTCACAAAACTCCCCGACGGCACCTCCACCCAATTGTCGGGGCAGTCGTCGATGGGCTCGGACAGCAGGATCACGCCGCCGGTGGGCGCTTCTCTTTCGTCGTTGATGACTGCATCCAGGCCGGCGCGGGAGCGGTTGTAGTACAGGGTCTTGGGTTTGTTGTCGGTGGCGTGTCGGATGGCATAGAGGGTCTCGCCGTCGCTGAAGGCGCAGGTCAGGCGGAATGGGTCTTCGATGCCCGCCTTGGCCATCTCGGCTTCGACGAAGCCCACCATTTTTTCCATCGCCTGCTTGGGCTCGGATTCAAGGCCAAACGTCAGGGCCAGGTAGAAGGCGGTTTCGGAATCGGTGGTTCCCTGGATGCAGGGAAACAGGTCCTCGTCGATCCGGAACTGCAGCGTGCGCTTGATTTTCTCGAAGCCGGAAATCTCGCCGTTGTGCTGGAAGGTCCAGCAGCCGTGGCGAAAGGGGTGGGAGTTGGTGCGCTGGACGATACCGTGATAGGCCGCGCGCAGGTGGGCCAGGAACAGGCCCGATTTGATCTGCTCGGCCAGGTTGACCAGGTTCTTGTCGCTCCAGGCCGGGCGCAGGT
>SKQI01000125.1 GCA_007119095.1 Wenzhouxiangella sp.
ACCAGGCCGCTGCTGACGCTGCGCGCAAGCGTATCGAGCAGATCACGGCTGATGTCGAAGTCGGTGCAGTTTACGAAGGCACCGTTACCAAGATCATGAACTTCGGCGCTTTTGTCACCATCCTGCCCGGCAAGGACGGTCTGGTTCATATTTCCCAGATCTCCGACAAGCGCGTTGAGAACGTGACCGACGAGCTCGCCGAAGGCGACAAGGTCAAGGTCAAGGTGCTGGAAGTCGACAAGCAGGGCCGTATTCGCTTGAGCATGAAGGCGCTCAACGAAAGCAACGACTGAAGCCTCTGAAATGCCGGCTGCGGGTCTCCCGCAGTCGACGGCGATCCGGCGGGCCTGCATTGCCTGGCCCGCCGGATCATCGAGTTTTCTTTCCCACGATCTACCTGATCCCGCACAAGCGATGCAACTATCCATCCCCGTTGCTCCCGGTGAGCTGCTCGACAAGATCACGATTCTTGAAATCAAGACCGAGCGGATGAACGATCCTGTCAAATTAGCCAATGTTCGTCGCGAACTGAATCTTCTGGATGCGGTTTGGCGCCAGGCCGGCATTGAAGATGAGCAGGTCTCACGCTTGCGGTCCGAGTTGAAGCGGGTCAACGAGGCGCTTTGGCAGATCGAAGACGACATTCGCGACGAGGAGCGTGCCGGGCGCTTTGAAGATCGGTTTATCGAGCTTGCGCGCTTGGTCTATGTCACCAACGACAAACGTGCGGACATCAAGAAGCGCATCAATCTGGCACTGGGCTCAGAGATTGTCGAGGAAAAGTCGTACCGCGACTACCGTTCTTCCTGATCCTGTTCTGACTGAGTCCGGGCGGCTTTACCCTGATCGCCGAGCACCCGCTGTAGTTTTTCGATCACCATGTCCGGCGTGATCAGCGCCATGACGCCGGGATACTCCAGGCGCTTTCCCCATCGAACCTGTTCAGGTGCCTTGCCAAGAAATTGTCTGGCCGCTTCGGGAAATCGATCGATGCAGTGCTCCAGGCTGCCCAGCGGTCCGGATCGGCGCGACCAGGTGGCGGCATACAGGCCCACGACCGGCTTGCCCAGGGCTGCGGCAAAATGAACCGGGCCGGCATCCGGGCTGATCAGACAGGCACAGCGCTCAAGCATGGCCAGGGCCTGCTTGAGGGCGTCCTGCCCGATCAGGTTGGTCACCGGCTTGGACATTCGCTCCGCTATGGCCTTGCCCAGCTCCTGTTCGTTTTTCGAAGGGCCGCCGATCAGAATGACTGGGCGGCCGGTATGCTCAACGATCCAGTCAGCCACGCGCGCGTAGCCTCCTGGGTGCCAGTTGCGCCCGGCGTGGCTGGATGCCGGGCTGATCAGCACGGCCCGGTTGCTCTCGGGCTGGTGTTGGCGCGCGAAGGCTCTGGCTTGCTCGGGAATGGGCGGTGCCCGGTCAACGCCGTCGCTGCTTGCCCCCAGGTGTCCAGCAAAGGCCAGCATGGCCAGCGCTTGATGCTGCCCAGGTTCAGCGCCGATGCGTTCGTTGATGAACAGACCATGACCTTCTCGAGCACGCGCGCGATCGAAACCGATTCGGCGCTGGGCCCTGATCAACATTGACATCAGGCCGGCGCGCAGCGAAACCTGGGCCAGCAGCAGTGCATCAAAGCGTCTTCCCCGCAGCTGGCGATACAGACGACCTAATTCGGAGCGGCCACGCTGCTTGTCGAATACAATGAACTCTATCCCCGGAAGATCAGCAACCAGTTGGTGTTCCAGCCTGCCTATGACCCAGGTGATCTGGCAGCTGGGCCAGGCCTGCTGCAAAGCTCGGACCAGGGCAATGCAATGGCAGACGTCGCCGAGTGCGGACAGGCGCATCAAGCAGATGGAGCGTGGCGAGTTCCGGTCGGATGGCATGGGTGATCGGTGAGCGAAGAATCAGCAAGCAGAGAATCGGACCCGATGACAGCAGCGGAATTCCAGGCGGGTACGACCCGCATTCTATACGATGCAGATCGACTGACCACGCTGAGCCTGGAGTGGTTACAACCCAACTTCTGGCGATTGCGGGGCGCGGTGCTGGCTGAGCTGGGGGGGCGCGGTCAGGCCCTGGCAGTCGGTACCGAGGCCGGCGAGGCCGTACTCCGGCCTTATCTGCGTGGTGGCTGGATGGCTCGAATCAATCGAGACCGGTACTTTTTCAATGGATATAAGCGTAGTCGGCCGTTTCGTGAATGGCGACTGCTGGCTCGGCTGCATGCTGCCGGTTTGCCGGTGCCGCGTCCGCTGATGGCCGGCTGTGATCGTTCCGGCCTGGCTTACCGCGGCGCCTTGTTGACCCAAAGAATTCCCCATGCCTTGCCGCTTGACCGCTTGCTGGCGGTACTGACCGAGCCCGACTGGCGCGAACTGGCGGTGACCTTGAACCGATTCTTCGGCGCGGGTCTGGTTCACCCGGACCTCAACCCGGGTAACGTGCTGCGGGATGAAAGCGGAGACTGGTATCTGATCGATCTGGACCGCGCCCGCCTTCGAAAAGGACCGGTATCGCCAAAGCCAATGATCGCCCGGCTGGAACGAGCCTTGCAACGCTCGTCCAGCTATCCTCCCGGGCTGTTGCCAGGGCTGGTGTCCGCTTCATAACCCGATAGCGCCAGGACTCGCGCTCTGGCTCTTCCCAGCAGCGAGTCTTGTGGGAAGGCCTGATCGCGCCAACTGCCAATGCGCAATCCGGTCAGAAGCTCCAGGGCCTGGAAGAAATGGTCGACGGCATACACCTGGAACATGTCGTTGGCTGCGGCCTTGACCAGAGCGCGATCCAGCATCAGGGCCTCCAGGTTGGCGCGAGGAATAATGACGCCTTGCTGGCCGCTCAGTCCACTCTGGTTGCACAATTCGAACCAGGCTTCCACTTGCTCGTTGATGTTAGTCACGGGACAGGCGCGGCCCTGGTCGTCCAGATGCCCGATCAAAGCAATGTCCTGGCGCATGGCTGCCTGGGCCAGGTTGCCGAACAGGACGCAGGCCTCTGCCAGGGTCGGGCTGGTCGACTCGTGAACCTGCTCTCCCGGCCTGCCCAATCGCGCCAGTATGCGAGGCGCAATTCCCAACATAAGACTCTGACCCAGAAGTATTTCCAACAGGTCGTCATGGGTGCGGCCAGCAGTGAGAATTCGGCACTGTGGTGATGCTGTGACCACGCAGCTCAGTGGTGCTGGTCGGGCGTGCAGAAACGTCCCAGTGCGCAAGGAGAGACAAGTGTTGAGCTGGCTTTCCGATCGGCCGCGCAAACGAAGATCCATCTGACCGGAAGTTATGCTGCGAATGCGCTTCGAGAGCGGCAGCTGTGCTCGGTTGCGCCAGTTTCTGAAAGCGCTTTCGACATGGTTTTTGTCGACTTCGGTTGCGCCCTCTTCCTGCGCCAGCCAGCTGGCTTCTCTGGCCAGATCGGCCAGCTCGCCGAAGCGGGATGACAGTCGCCCTGGTTCGGCCGACAACCTGGCGCCCAGCTGAACCATTGCCAGAATGCCACCGTGCTCGAAATGCAACAGTTTTTCCTTCGCCACCAGAGTGGCCAGAAAACGACAGTACTCGTGAAGGCCGTGCTGGTCTCTGGTCGTTGTGTCGTCGAAGTCCGCGACAACTTTGAACAGGCGGATGAAATCAGCGTCCTCCCGGGTCAGTTTCTCAAACAGTTCGGCGTTGCCGGTGAGGATGACCCGGACGCGAATGGGAATGGGCTCGGGTTTCAGCGACTGGGCCGAGTACGGCCAGCCCAGCTCCGGCGGCACGACTTCGGTCAATCCGGTTCGCAGCGCGCGCATCAGCATCCGCCAGGAGCCGGGTTCGGCCAGTACGTCGCCGGCATCAAGCACGAGATAGCCCCCGTCCGCTTCCAGCAGGGCGCCGGTGCGAATGCCGCGAAATGAGGTGACGGCGCGGCCGCTGCTCATCCAGGCCGGATCAATGGTGCCAAACAGGCTGGCTACAGAGGGCTGGCTGGCAAACACCACCGGTGCCTTGTCCCCGCTGTGACGAGAGGTAAGCACGTTGACACCGTAAAGCAGGGTAGGGTCGGCCAGGTGCGAGGTATCTCGGCCTATCCGCTTGTCGACGATGTCATCGATGATTTCGCGCAGGAACACATCCATGCCCGGCGCCTTGAATTTACGTGCCACATTGCCGGTCATTTCGCCCACCAGGCGGGCGGTTTCACTGGCATTGATCTGGTCGATATGCTGCAGTGCCTGCTGCCAGATCTGGTTGACATCGTGCGCGAACCGGTTGACCTCACCTTGCCACTTTTCCACCAGTGCCATGGCCTTTTGACGGTCTTCTTCGCGGACCTGTCTCTGGGTAACCAGGTTGCGATACTCCTCCGGTGAGACGGGCTTTCCCATGACCAGTGGATAGATGCTCACCCGTGATGTCGGGCCGGACTGGGTGCGGATCAGGGCCAGGCCGTCTTCCCGCAGTTTTTTCTCCAATGGTGCGATTTTCAGACGAATCTCGCGTTCCGCGGCTTCCTGGCGGGCCTCGCGCCGTGAGCGGATCGGGTCGTTTTTCAGGATTTGTGGAAGGCGGTCGCGCACGAACAGGCTGATGCGCGCCATCGCTTGCTGGAACTGTCTGCCCTGACTGCCGGGCAATACAATCAGACGAGGTCGGTCGGGGTTGGCAAAATTGTGTACGTAGCAGAAGTCCAGAGCCCTTTCGGCATCCGGCTGGATTTCTTTCAGCAGGCTGGTGACCAGCGTTCGCCGGCCGCAGCCATCGGGGCCGCGCACGTAGGCGTTGTGGTTATGACTGCGGCTTTTGATCGCAAAGGTCAGCGCCTGACGGGCAGCCGTCTGACCAACGATGCCGGTCGCTGCCTGCAGGGACTGGGTGGTGGTGTCCGGCAGTGCATTCCTGGCTGGCGACCAACGCAGTTGTTCCGGTGAAACCTTGATGTTGCCCATCTCGAGTCTGCCTCCCTACCCGGAGATTCTGGACCTGGCCAGGCTCCGTGACCCCTTGAACACAAGTTTGTTGCCATGGCAGCAACAACCTGCAGGCGTAACGCTTTATTACGCCCCCGTCATTACTGCCACCGCCTCCATACTATAGCCTGCCGCGCGGCAAGCGTCATGCAACAGTATGCGCTCACCCCTCGGGGACTGATGACGTCTCTCGAGCCAGTGACTCGGTGAAGCTGAGCCAGCTCTCGGCCACATTGCGAGGGTCCTCCAGCATGGGTAGGTGGCCGATTGAGGGTAACACCAGGCACGTGCTGTTCGGCATCAACTCATCGAGCACAGAGGCGCCCTGGGGATGCAGGACCTGGTCGGCCTGTCCCCACACAATCAGGGCTGGTGTGGACAGCTCTCGGGCGAGCTCTTCCAGCGGCTGCGAGTCGTAGCGCATGGCATCGAACATGCGCTGGGATCTGACGGCATTGCTGCCTGCCCTGCGGCTCAAGTGGCGAGCCAGCGGTCCGGGAATCCAGGGTGGGCGAACGAAGCAATAGTCCACCAGGCGACGAAAGTCGGCCTGGTTGCGGATCACCAGCGGGTTGTGGCGTTCGTCGGCGACTTCTTCAAGTACGGCCGACAGTTTGGCGGTGTGCAGACCGCCGGGCGCGAGCAGCCAGAGCGCACGTACCCGCTCCGGGGCGCGTTTGGCCATGGCCACGGCAATATAGCCGCCCATGGAGTTTCCACCGAGGTAAAACTCGTGGATACCCAGCTCGTCCAGCCATTCCAGGATGCGATCAGCCACATCCTCGACCCGAAAGCTATCGATTTCGCCGCTGGGCGTCAGCCCGAAACCCGGAAGATCGGGAGCGAGAATCCGAAAGTGCGCTGCCAGGTGTCGGGAAACACGGCAGAAGTGACTGCTGTCGGCATTGAATCCATGCAGCAGGACCAGTGGCTCACCATGCCCGCCTTCCAGGTAATGCCACTGGATATCATTGCAGATCCTGGTCTGGGCCCGCAGGCGACCGTAACGCTGATCCAGCGTCAGGAACAGGCGCGCAAGCGGTGTTGGCCATAGCCACCAGAGCGTGGCCGCAAGCAGAATGATTACTATCAGCGCAAGCCAGGCACTCATGTCGCTGTGTCATCTCGAATATTGAACGGTGACCCTAGAGCATAACGCAACAGACAGTACACTAGAATACGCGCTCGCGGCCACGATGCCAAAAACCGGTTTCTCAACAAATGGGCGAGTTTTTCTCCGTGGCCTGCGCGACCTGCTGGGCAATGGCGGTGGTTCTTTTCAAGCGATCAGGGGAAAGCCTGCCGGCGTTTGAACTGAACCTGTTCAAGAATGTGCTGGCCACGGTCCTGATGGTGCCGACCCTCCTCATCTTTCATGGTCTTTCCCTGCCAGGCTACAGCGGTGGTCAATGGCTGATCGTGATCGTGTCAGGCATTGTCGGTATCGCGGTGGCTGATACCTGGTATCTGCGGGCACTGAATCTGATGGGGGCCAGCCGAACCGGGGTGATCGGCATGCTGTACTCGCCGTTTGTCATCGTTCTGTCGATTCTTTTTCTGGCTGAGTCGCTCAAACTGATTCAGTATCTGGGGTTTGTCCTGGTTCTGATCGGTATTCTTTTGGTGACCTGGTCACGGAACCGACGAGATATTTCCAGCCGAGCCCTTGTTCAGGGCCTGGCGTTCGCCGCAGGCAGCGTCGGCCTGATGGCCATCGGCATCGTCATGGTCAAACCCATTCTGGAAACCGAGCCCTTCCTGTGGACGGTTGGCCTGCGCCTGGCAGCCGGCGCTGTCGGCATGTTGCTGTTCGTCTGGCTCAGCCGGGGCTGGCAGCGCATGCTGGTGCACTACCGCTCGCCACAGCCCTGGGGCACGGTTGTGGCTGCCAGTCTGCTCGGCAGCTATATTTCGATGATTCTCTGGCTGGCTGGCTACAAATTCACCGAGGCCTCGATTGCCGCAGTGCTCAACGAGACGGCAGCTGCCTTCATCGTGATTTTCGCGTGGCTTTTCCTCGGCGAGTCGCTGACGGCCAGAAAGTTGGCTGGGGTTGCGGTGGCGTTTTTGGGGGTGGCGGTGATTGTTGTGGTTTAGGGGGAAAGGGAACCTGATTAGCGTCGTGTCTCAGCGAACGGGCTTCGAGAGGGTTGTGAGCCGTCCTCGGCTGGTGAATTCCGCTTCAGTTCGACGCGGTGGCGAGGCCTTCAGCGACATCCCCCACCCGAGGACGGCTTTCAAGTTTCAATTTCGGAGTGATTGCCAGCTCCTGCTGAGACACGACGCCAATCAGGAAAGTGCGTGGGTGGGCTAGCGGGAGGATAGGACTACTCTTTGCTCGGGCGCTCCTAGCTGGTTTAACCAGTTGCTGAAGACCTGGTCGGCGAGGGTCAGGGTTTCGGGCAGATAGGCCTGGGTGTCGTGCTGGATGTCGGTGGGCGTTTTCTGCAGGCCGGAGCCGGCGAGGTCGTCGCGATAGAAGGGCAGGGTGAGCCAGCGGTGAATCAGACGGCGGTCGAGCTCGAGGTGAAACTGGAAACCCCAGGCGCAGTCACCAGCTCTGAATGCCTGGCAGCCGCTGGCGGTGCTTTCGGCGATGGAGACAGCGTCTGTCGGGCAGTCAAAGCCCCAGTGATGCCATTGGAAAACGGGGCGCGACTGGCTGAGTGGTTGAAGTACAGGGTCGGTCGCGGTTGCCTGTGTGGGGTCGATGTCGTACCAGCCGATTTCGGCCTGGTCACACGGGGCAACACGTCCATCCATTACGTGGGCCAGCAACTGCCCGCCCAGGCAAATACCCAACATCGGGATGTCGTCGTGCAAGGCTTTTTCGATCAGGCGGCACTCGGTCAGCAGGTGGGGGTGACGGTGATGGTGGCCGACCTGCATCGGCCCGCCGAGAACGATCAGCGCCTGGTAGCGATCCAGGACCGGCTGGGCATCCGGGTCGCGGGCGAAGTTGACGTAGCGTATCCGATGGCCGCGCTGGCGCAGCATCGGATCGAGCACGCCCAGCGGTTCGGCGGCGACATGTTGAAGGACGAGAACGCGGGCCAAGACGGATTTTAAAAAAAAGGGCAGCAGGAACTGCCCTTAACGTTACCCGTTTCAGCGCATGCTGGCAATGTAATGAGCGACGGCATCAATGTCGCTTTCGTTGAGTGCGCTGGCAATGCCGTACATCACGCTGAAGCGTCGCGGGCTCTGGCCGCTCTTGTACTCACGCAGCACCGCGGCCACGTATCCTGGCTGCTGGCCGGCGATGCGGGCGTAACCTTCGTCGCCGCGTCCGGCAGGCCCATGGCAGGCCGCGCATCGTGCCTGGTAGACAGGGGCGCCGTGGCGGGCGAGCTCCAGATCGGCTTCGACTGGCTCCAGTGGCATGGCGCTGTAGTAAAGCGCCAGCGTGACTTTCTCTTCTATGCTGAAGGTTTCTGCCAGCACATTCATGACCAGCTTCTTGCGGCTGCCATCGGCAAACTGCTCGATCTGATCAAGCAGATAGACCGGATTCTGGCCCGCCAGTGACGGGTAATTGATTCGGGTGGCGCTGCCGTCCGGGCCGTGGCAGGTGTTGCAGAAGATGGCTCGCTCGCGTCCGGCGGCAATGACTTGCTCCAGGGTCTCGGGGTCGCTTGAGACCTCGGCCTGCAGACTGACAAAGGCCTCGGCCAGCTCCTCCGGCAGAGTTTCGAGCCCGTGTTGAGCCATGGCCGGCGTGGCTGCCAGCCAGGTAGCAACCAGGGCTACGGCGGCCCATCTGCTGCTTGTTGCGTGCATTGCTGATCCTCCTTGGTTTTCATTCTCGCAGCATTGCTGGCAGCGAGCTGCCCTGCGGCATAGACTAGAGTGTTTGGCGAACCGACATTTTGATCTGGCGCATGTTTTCAGGAGTTTTTCGATACTGGGCGGCGATTTTTGTCGCTGCCTCACAAAACTGGTTACAAAGCCAGGCTTTCATCTACGCGGCAGCGTTGGCTTTTTTTACAGTCTTCTCCATTGCGCCGGTAATGATTGTGGTGGTGGCGATGATTGGTCTTGTGCTGGGCGAGCGCGCCGCACAGGGAGAGCTGATGGAGCAGCTCCAGCAGGTGTTGGGCCCGGAGGCGGCGGAGGTCGTCGAAACGGCGGTGATCAATTCCCAGATCGAGCAGAGTGGTATCTGGCCAACCTTGATTGGCCTGGTTGCCATCGTCGCTGGCGCCACCACGGTTTTCGCCCAGATGCAGCAATCGCTCAATCAGATCTGGGATGTCGCGCCTCGGCCGTCGCGTAACAGCCTTTGGCTGTTCATCAAGGCCAGGGTGCTGTCGCTCACCATTGTGCTGGCGATCGGTTTTGTACTGATGGTGTCACTGCTTTTAAGCGTTGCCATGCGCGCTATCATGAACTTTGCCGAGCAATGGCTGCCGATTCCTGGCTGGTCGATGCTGGTGGTAGAGCTGGGCATTTCTCTGACGGTGGTCACCTTGCTGTTCGCGGCCATCTTCAAAATCCTTCCCGATGTCATTCTGGGCTGGCGTGATGTGCTGGCGGGGGCGCTGATCACGGCTGTTTTGTTCACCGTGGGGCGCTCACTCATTGCCATGTACCTGGCTACGACGGCCACGGCGTCGACATATGGTGCGGCTGGCTCGCTGGTTGTCTTGCTGCTGTGGGTGAATTATTCGTCGCTGATCTTGCTATTTGGCGCTTCGATCACGCGAGCGCACCTGCAGGCTCGCGGCAAGCCGGTCAAGCCGCGCAATACCGCGGTCCTGGTCCATCGAGAGCTGGTCGAGGAGTCCAGCGTCTGAGGCGCTGCCGCCGGTGCCGGCTTCAGCCCAGCAACGCGCGCATCAGCAGGAAAAAAACAACCGCCAGCGCTGCGCCGGCAGGTACGGTAATAACCCAGGACATGAAGATGGAGCCAACCACGCGCAGGTTGATGGCGGCAATCCCTCCGGCCAGACCGACACCGAGGATGGCGCCAACCACAGTATGCGTGGTTGATATCGGCAAGCCGGTGCCGGATGCCATGACGATGGTGGCGGCCGCCGCCAGGCCGGCGGCGAAACCCCGGCTGGGCGTCAGCGCCGTGATGTTTTGCCCCACGGTGGCAATCACGCGGTGGCCGTAGGTGGCCAGACCAATGACAATGCCGATGCCGCCGATAATCAGGATCCAGATTGGAACGATGGCGTCCTGGGTGACATCGCCGCTCAGGGCGACGCTGACGACGGCCGCGGCAGGTCCGACTGCGTTGGCGACATCGTTGGAGCCATGGGCAAACGCCATGCAGCAGGCGGTAATCACCATCAGGATGCCGAAAATGCGCTCCACCGTCACGAAGTGGAAGTCGCGCTTTTCCGGCTCCTGGTAGGGAATGCGCAGCATGAAAAAAGTGCCAATGCCAGTCACCAGGGCGCCGACCAGCACAGCAATCAGGTTCGACTGCAGGGCATTGAATTCCAGGCCGACGTGGGCCAGACCCTTGTCCACAGTTACCCAGGTCATGAAGAACCCGGCCAGGAACATGTATACGGGAACATAGCGGCGGGCGTATTTCAGCGGGTTGTCACGCGACAGGATCAGGCGCTGAACGCTCACGAACAGCAGCCAGGCCATGGTGCCGGCAAGTACCGGGCTGACGATCCAGCTCATTGCGATGCGGCCGACTTGCGGCCAGTGCACCGCAGACACGCCGATGCCAATGGCGGCAAAGCCGACCACTGCACCAATGATGGTGTGAGTTGTGGACACGGGCCAACCGAAGCGCGATGCAATCAATAGCCACACGCCTGCGGCCAGCAGGGCCGAGAGCATCCCGTAAACCAGTAATTCCGGCTGGCCGCTGAGCAGCGAGGCATCGACGATACCGCGCCGGATAGTGCTGGTGACGCCGCCACCGGCCAGGACAGCACCGGCGAATTCGAAAATTGCGGCGATGATGATGGCTTGCTTGATCGTGATTGCCTTGGAGCCGACTGAAGGCGCCATCGCATTGGCAACATCGTTGGCACCGATGCCCCAGGCCATGAACAAGGCAAACAGGGCCGCAAGAATGATGTAGAAAATCGCCAGTTCCATGGATTTGACCGAATTCGTGTCAGCGGGCGATCATCATCAAAAGCCGACTTCCCACACGCTGGGCGAGGTCGCCGAGGTCGCCTGTCCGGTCGATGATTTTGTACAGGAACATGACGTCAACCGGATGCAGGTCTGTCTCAAGGGCAAACAGTCTGGAGCGCAGGTCGATCTGCAGTTCGTCGCTCTGATCTTCCAGGTGGCCAAGCTCATCGGTCATTTGCATGATCAGGTCGGCTTCGGCGCCCCGGAA
>SKQI01000141.1 GCA_007119095.1 Wenzhouxiangella sp.
GCTCGGTGGTCATCTGCTCTTCCTCGATCCGCACCGTCTGCACGTCTTGCATGTGCTCGTAGGCAAGCTCGGTGACCTTGAGCGGGAAGGTGGCCGAAAACATCAGGGTCTGGCGCTTGTCCACATCCGGCATGCGCCGGAACAGGAAGCGAATGTCCTTGATGAACCCTAAGTCGAACATCCGGTCAGCCTCGTCCAGCACCACGATTTCGATGTGCTTGAGGTTGTAGATGTCCTGCTTCAGATAGTCAATCAGCCGCCCGGGCGTGCCGATCAGCAGGTCGACGCCGCCGGCGATGTTGTCGCGCTGCTTGGCGTAATCGACGCCACCGTAGGCCAGCATGGTGCGCAGGCCCGTATGCTTGCCCAACAGCTCCGCATCACGATGAATCTGGATTGCCAGCTCGCGGGTCGGCGCAATCACGATCGCGCGCGGATTGGGGCCTGGGCCGACACTGTCGGCGCTAAGCAGCCGCTTGAAAATAGCGAGCAGGAAGGCAGCCGTCTTGCCGGTACCGGTGCGGGCCTGGCCGGCCACGTCACGGCCTTCCAGGGCCAGCGGCAGTGTGCGGGCCTGGATAGGGGTGCAAAACTCGAATTTGGCCTCTTGCAGGCCGCGCTGAATGCGCTCATCTAGCTCGAAGGTGCTGAACCGCTCGTCGGTCAGTACCGTTTCGGCAGGTCTTGATTCACTCACAGGTTATCTTGTTTCCTTGAAAATCGGGGCAGGCGCCTAGATTTCGAAAACAAGCGAACGCCAGGCGATGCCGAATGGCATCTCCGTAGTATAAGTGACAACCATGTTGATTGTCGCCAAACGCCTATAATGTCGGGTCACACGGCCCCAAGCCCTGCGCCGGCCCCAACTAAATTCCCTCAGGAGAAATCTATCGTGAGTGACAATATCGTGCATGTTTCCGACGGCGACTTCGAACAAGTCGTCCTCAAATCCGATGGCCCCGTGCTGGTCGACTACTGGGCCGAATGGTGCGGTCCGTGCAAGATGATCGAGCCGATTTTGAACGAGCTGGCCGATGAATACGGCGGCAAGCTGACGGTCGCCAAGGTCAATATCGACGAGAATCAGCAGATCACTGCCCGTTACAAGATTCGTGGCATTCCGACGCTGATGATCTTCAACAACGGTGAGCCGCAGGGAACCAAAGTGGGGGCCTTGACCAAGTCGGCCCTGAAGGCTTTCGTCGACGACACGATCTGAAGCCGCCAGCGCCTGCCAACGAGTGATTGGCAGGCGCTGGACTCTGCTGGCAAATAGTGCTAACGTAGGCACCATCTGAGGCGGGGGCCCGCCTGATCATCCCGTTCAATAGACGCGATTTCCATTGACCCATAACCGGGTTAGTACTGCAACCTGACTATCAAATAAACCCGATTTCCGGGTGCCAATGCCGGTGAACTCCCCGTTTGCCCACGGCGCCCCTGTGTGCAACCTCCGGACCACACCTTCATGAACCTGACAGAACTCAAAAGAAAATCCGCCAAGGAACTGATCGAGCTTGCCGAGGAGCTTGGCATCGAAAACATGGGGCGTTCGCGCAAGCAGGACGTCATCTTCGCCATCCTCAAAGCCAAAGCCAAGAACAAAGAGCCGATCTACGGCGACGGGGTACTGGAAATACTGCAGGACGGCTTCGGCTTCCTCCGTGCCGCAGAAGCTTCCTACATGGCCGGGCCCGATGACATCTACGTCTCGCCCTCGCAGATCCGGCGCTTCAACCTGCGCACCGGTGACTACATTGCCGGCAAGATTCGCCCGCCCAAGCAGTCCGAGCGCTACTTTGCCCTGCTCAAGGTCGAGGAGCTCAACTACGACCGGCCCGAAGCCTCCAAGAACAAGATCCTGTTCGAGAACCTGACCCCGGAATTCCCGCGAGAGCACTTTCGCCTGGAGCGCGGCAACGGTTCCACCGAAGACATCACCGGCCGCATCATCGACCTGATTGCACCGATCGGCAAGGGCCAGCGCGGCCTGATCGTCAGCCCGCCCAAGGCCGGCAAGACCATGCTGCTGCAGAATATCGCCACAGCCATCCGGGCCAACAACCCGGAAACTCACATGATCATTCTGCTGATCGACGAGCGCCCGGAAGAAGTCACCGAAATGCAGCGCAGCGTCGACGCCGAGGTCATTTCCTCGACCTTCGACGAGCCGGCCACTCGCCATGTCCAGGTCGCTGACATGGTCATCGAGCGGGCCAAGCGCCTGGTCGAGCACAAGAAAGACGTCATCATCCTGCTTGATTCCATCACCCGCCTGGCTCGCGCCTACAACACCGTGGTGCCGTCATCCGGCAAGGTGCTGACCGGTGGCGTCGATGCCAACGCCCTGCAGCGTCCGAAACGCTTCTTCGGCGCCGCCCGCAACATCGAAGACGGCGCCAGCCTGACCATTATGGCCACCGCCCTGGTCGACACCGGCTCGAAGATGGACGAGGTGATTTACGAGGAATTCAAGGGCACCGGCAACATGGAAGTGCACCTGAGCCGCCGCATCTCCGAAAAACGCGTTTATCCGGCCATCGACATCAACCGCTCCGGCACCCGCCGCGAGGAAAAAATGGTCGGCGAAAACCAGCTCCAGAAAGTCTGGATCCTGCGCCGCATCCTCCAACCCATGGACGAAGCCCAGGCGATCGAGTTCATGCTCGATAAGCTCAAGGTCACGAAGACCAACGAGGAGTTTTTCAATTACATGAAGCGCTGACCGTTGGTCAGCGGCGCGGGGAGGGGTGCGAAAGGGGGCTTGGCTGGGCTCCGGATTGTTGACTGATTCTTCACGGGGGGTCCTTCACAATTGTGATCATCACAAACGTGAAGAGATCGACCGATGTCAGATTTTGAGAGCAATGCCACCATTTTGCTGGTCGAAGATCATGATGATCTGGCGGCCAGTATTGGCGATTTCCTGGAAGCCGAAGGCTTTGCCATGGACTATGCCGCCGATGGCGCTATCGCGCTGAATTTGCTGGAAGAAAACCC
>SKQI01000262.1 GCA_007119095.1 Wenzhouxiangella sp.
GCGACCACGCACCTGCCGCTGAGCGCAGTGCCAGCCGCCATTCGGCCCCAGCGTCTGGGAGAGATCCTGGCGATTCTGGATCAGGATCTTCGCAGCCGCTTTGGCATTGAGCGCCCTCGCATCGCCGTGCTCGGGCTGAATCCGCATGCCGGTGAAGGTGGGCATCTGGGCCGGGAGGAAATCGAGGTGATCGAGCCGGTCATCAGGCAGTGGCAGGCGCGCGGCTTGAATCTGACCGGTCCGTTGCCGGCCGATACGGCCTTCCTGCCAGATCGTTTGCAGGGCTTCGATGCTGTTCTGGCCATGTACCACGACCAGGGCCTGCCGGTGCTCAAATATGCCGGATTCGGTCAGGCGGTCAATGTCACCCTGGGTCTGCCTTTCATCCGTACCTCGGTCGATCATGGCACCGCACTGGATCTTGCCGGTACCGGCCAGGCCGAAATCGGTAGTCTGGCCGCTGCGGTGGCACTGGCTGAGCAGATGAGCCGCAGATGATGGCTGGGCATCGTCCGCGCAAACGCTTTGGCCAACATTTCCTGCGCGATCAGCAGGTCATCGATCGTATCGTCGCCGCGATCCGCCCTGAACCTGGCCAGGCCATCGTTGAAATTGGCCCTGGCGAGGGCGTGCTGACCAGGCCGGTGATCGAACGTACCGGGCAACTGGATGTGGTTGAACTCGACCGTGACCTGGCCGCTACCCTGGCTGACCGCCTGGGCCAGCCCAAAGGCCTGACCGTTCACCAGGCTGACGCCTTGAAGTTCGACTTCGCCAGCCTGGCCGGCGGCGGCAAGCTGCGCGTCATCGGCAATCTGCCGTACAACATATCCACACCCCTGATCTTTCATCTGCTGGCCCAGGCCGAGGTGATCAGCGACATGCTGTTCATGCTGCAAAAGGAAGTCGTGGACCGGCTGGTCGCATCTCCCGGCAGCTCGGCTTACGGGCGCCTATCGGTAATGGCCAGCCTGTACTGCGAGATGGACTGGCTGTTTGACGTGCCCCCGCAGGCATTCAAGCCACCACCCAAGGTGGATTCAGCCATCATCCGCATGGTGCCGAAGCCCTTGAGCGACAGCGATCGAGCCCTGTTGCCAGCGCTGGAGCAGCTCGTCAGAACCAGCTTCGGCCAACGCCGCAAAACCCTGCGCAAAAGTCTAAAGGGCCTGGTTGACGATGAGTGCTTCGAAACCGCCGGCGTCGATCCAACCGCCCGCCCTGAAACCCTGTCCCTGAATCAGTTCAAAACCCTGGCCAGAACCCGGAACCCGGAAACCGGAAACCGGAAACCGTAATCCTGAATTTCACCACTCCATGATCTTCCAGCGGGCCGGATAAACCGGATCAATCTGGTCAACATAATGACGACTATCGAAATTGCCGTCTCCGGTGCTGTCGATCAGGAAGTAAGCTGGCCCGGCAGCGGGGATTACGCGAATCATGTAGACGACACCGCCGGACATGTACTCTTCAATCGTCCGGTCGTCCTCGCGGCGAATCCTGACCTGGGGTTCGAGTTGATCTTCCGGATCCTGAACCTTGGGTGGCAACGGTTCCGGGTCCGGCATGGGCGGTGGTGGGGGCGCTTCGCTCTGCAGGGCCAGCGCGATCGAGCTGGCAAACAGGAAGGGGATCAGTAACAGTGCTTTTTTCATGGCGCCGACCTTACGCGAATACCAACCCAAGTCTAGCAGACTCCCGAGGCTGCACGATCAAGGCTCATGACATCCCTTATCATGCTTAGCCTGCATTTATTGTTCAGCTAAGCATGTCCAAATCCGAAACTCTGTGTCTGGTCGACGGCTCGTCGTACCTGTATCGCGCCTTTCACGCCCTGCCCAGCCTGACCAATTCGCAGGGCAAGCCTACCGGCGCCATTTTCGGCGTGGCCAACATGCTCCGACGTCTGGCTGAATCCCGTCAGCCAGAGCGCATGGTGGTGGTGTTTGATGCGCCCGGCCGCAATTTTCGCCATGAGTTGTTTGACGATTACAAGGCCAATCGCCCGCCCATGCCGGAAGAGCTCCGGGAACAGATTGAGCCATTGACGGAGCTGATTGACGCCCTTGGCATTCGACGCCTGGCCGTGACCGGCGTGGAAGCCGACGATGTGATCGCCACCCTGACCCGACAGGCGCGTGCTCAGGGGCTGGACGTACTGATTTCTTCCGGAGACAAGGATCTGGCCCAGCTGGTTGGCGAGGGCGTGGTGCTGGAAGACAGCATGCAGGAGAAGCGCTATGACCGCGATGCCGTCGTTGCCAAGTTTGGCGTGCCGCCGGAGCGGGTCGGCGACCTGCTGGCCCTGACCGGCGACAGCTCGGACAACATTCCCGGCGTCGACAAGGTCGGGCCGAAGACGGCAGCGAAGTGGCTGGACAAGTACGGGGATCTGGACGCGCTGATCGCCAGTGCCGACGAGGTCGGCGGCAAGGTTGGCGACAACCTGCGCGCCAGTCTGGAGCAGCTTCCCTTGAGCCGCAAACTGGTCGCCTTGGACGACCAGGTCGAAACCGGCGTCGCTCTTGACCAGATCGGCCCTGCGCAACCGGACCGGGCCCGCCTGGTCGAGCTGCTGAAAGGTTTCGGCTTTGCCACCTGGCTGAAGGCTTATGAGGAAGAAGCACGTGCCGACCAGCCCGAACTCGAAGTCGAGACGGTCACCACCATCAGCGGCCTGAAAGACCTGCTGGCGCAGCTTGAGGCAGCCGAGTTGATTGCCTTCGATACCGAAACCACCAGCCTGGAGCCGCTGGACGCCGACCTGGTCGGCTTCGCCTTCGCCATCGAGCCGGGCAAGGCCTGGTACGTGCCGCTGGCCCACGCCGACCAGGACACCGAGTTCGACCGCGACCAGGCCGTGGCCCTGTTCAAGCCGCTGCTCGAAGACGACACCCGTCCCAAGCTGGGCCAGCACCTGAAATATGACCTCAACGTGCTCAAGCGAGCGGACGTCAACCTGGCCGGCATCGTCCACGACACCATGCTGCA
>SKQI01000076.1 GCA_007119095.1 Wenzhouxiangella sp.
ATTTCCTCACCCTGCTCTACCAGAGCGCGATAGATCTCATCGGCGGTCATGTGCTTATGGTCAGTCGTCTCCAGCAGCCTGAGAATCTGCAGACGCGGGTGGGTGACCTTCAGGCCGGCTTTTCTCAGTTCACTGGTTTCTTCAGACATGCAATTTCGTCGTAATTTCGGACTGGCGGCAATGAATCAATATTGTATCATTGCGCTCATGAAATACTCCCACACTCAAAGATCTCTTCAAATTCTGGCTCTGATCCTGCTGATCGTCTCATTGGCCGGCTGTGCATTCGTGTACAAGCAGGACATCCAACAGGGCAACGTGCTGGACGCCGACGATGTTGCCGAACTCAACGAAGGCATGACAAAACGCCAAGTGCTGGTCCTGCTGGGTTCACCCTCCATCCAGAGCCCGTTTCACGCCGACCGCTGGGACTACATGAACACCTATGCGCGCCAGGGCGGAAAAATGGAAACTCGGGTTCTGACCTTGCGCTTTGAAAGCGACCGACTCATTGCCATGGAAGGCAGCTACCTGGACGAAAAAGACGTCGCCAGTCAGGCCCTGGACGAGCTCCAGGATGACGAGGACCGCCCCATTCAGGATCTGGAAACCTTGCAGGATGGGCCTGATCCTGGGCCTTAGACTACGATCAAAGCAGTTTCATCTCTTGCGGGATCGCTGCAGTTCAGCCAGCTGACGCCGAACCACTTTTGGGTCGGCGGTAAGGGGACGGTAGATCTCCACGCGATCTCCGTCACGCAGCACTGTATCCGGCAAACGCACTCGACCAAAAATTCCGAGTCGTTGCGGCTCGATATCCAGTTCGGCCAATTGACCGGCAATTCCGGAACGCAACACGGCCTCTTCCAGGGTCGTCCCAGAAGGCACATCCAGACCGATCAACACCTGCCGCTTCGGCAGCGCAGCAACGATTTCGACATGGATTAACTGCTTAGCCATAGACAGACTCGGCCCGACGCGCGAAATCATCCACCATGCGGTCTGCCATGCGCCCAAAGTTTCGCTGAAAAGGCTTGAGAATCAACGAGCCAGCCAGGCTGAACCTCAAGTCCAGGCTAACCCTGGCGCCACCACCCAAAGACTCGAAAAACCATTGCCCGGACAAATCCGAGAATGGCCCTTCATGCAGGCGCATGTTCATCGCTCGACCGGGCTCAAGGTGATTGAGAGTCGTAAAACGCCTTACCAGCCCGGCCAACCGCACTTCCAGGGTGGCCACCTGCCGCTCGTCGCCCTCTTCATGCACGACAGCATCACTTACCCAGTCGAGAAACTCCGGATAACGCCGCACATCGCGCACCAGATCGAACATCTGGAGCGGAGAATGGGGAACTAGGGCTGAACGGTGGATTTCGGGCATTTGGACTAAGGGTTCAGGGTTCAGGGGTCAGGTAGCGACGTATTGCCCTGAACCCGCTGCGGAATTGTAACGCCCCATCAGCCAGCCTTCTCAGTTTTTAAATCCGCACGGCCCAGTCCCCTGAAACCTGAACCCTTCAACCTATCCCTGCGTTATCATTGCGCCTTCACCCTGACCTGTATCCAGCTTTCGTGTCCAGCAAGTCCTCATCGTCGACCATCGCCCTTAACAAGCGCGCCCGGTTCGAGTACCACCTCGAGGAGCGAATCGAGGCCGGAATCGCGCTGGAAGGCTGGGAAGTCAAGGCCTTGCGCGCGGGGCGCATTCAGTTTGGCGAAAGCTACGTGCTGCTCAAGAATGGCGAAGCCTTTCTTTTTGGCTGTCTGCTCACGCCCCTTCCCTCGGCCTCAACTCACGTCAAACCCGACCCCATGCGCAATCGTCGCCTGCTGCTTCATCGCCGCGAGCTCGACCGCTTGATCGGCATGGTCGAGCGCAAGGGACACACGCTAGTCCCCACCGCCATGTACTGGAAAAAGGGCAAGGTCAAGGTCGAGATTGCCCTGGCGAAGGGCAAGAAGGAGCACGACAAGCGCCGCGCCCAGAAAGACAGGGACTGGGAGCGACAGAAAGGGCGACTGCTCCGGCAGTCTTAACCCTCACCAGATCGATCCGACAGGTTACAGGTACAGGTGGTGCAACATCAGATACACCACCACACCCGAGATCGACACATAAACCCATAACGGCCAGGTCCAGCGTGCCCAGCGGCGATGCATGCTGTCGCGACGCAACCAGCCCAGTGCGGCTGTGACCAGGATGGCCGGCAGCGCCAGGGCAGCCAGGAACACGTGACTGATCAACAGCGTGTAGTAGAGCGGACGCACCAGGCCATCGCCCCGAAAAACGAAGATCGGCGCAGTCACGTGATAGACCAGGTAAGACACCAGGAACACCGCCGATACGGCCAGCGCACCAAGCATCAGGCGACGATGGTTCTCGATCCTGTGCCGCGCAATCTGAACCCTTGCGGCCAACAGCAAGGTGCATGCCGAGGCGTTGAGCGCAGCGTTCACGTGTGGAAGAACTTCGGCCGTGTTCAATGGGATGCTCCCAGGTTCGACCCGCTGATCTTTGATCAAATGGACTCGTCGCGGATTGATCGCCATCAAATCCTGTAATCGACGTCGGACTTGTGGAACTCTGGCAGATGCTGTTAGTCTGACTCTACGACTTCGGGGGCGTACTGGCTTCGACGTGGATCGGACGTACCCTGGGGCATGCCGAGGAGACAGCATCCCTCGTAAAACCCTGCTGTAAACTGTTAGTTGCCAACGACGACAACTACGCACTGGCTGCCTAAAAACCAGCCTGCTCCCTACCAGTTGAGTCTGCGCTTCTGGATCGGGATCATTTAGCAGAATCGCATTTGGTCGTGCATCAGGGCCAGGTGTTAAATCAAACTGAGGCTGGTTGTTGCATGTGCCCTGCCGCTCGGGCGGTGTAACAACGAGAAATAATCGAGTGGCTAAGCATGTAGAACCAGGATCAGAAGGTTTGCGGACGCGGGTTCGACTCCCGCCGCCTCCACCAGATCCCCGAGACGAAACCGGCCGCTGTGCCGGTTTTGTCGTTTCTGGGGTCTCGACAGCTTGGCGGGAGCCGAACCCGCTCTCTTTGATGCCGGGCCTGAGGGCCCTCAGTCGTCTGCACTTCGGCAGACTCCAAAAGCATTGCAGCGCAATGATTAATCCGCGTGTACACCGACCTGCGCGCTCATCAAATCCAATTGGCCGGTGGCTCACTGCAGTCGCTGCAATTCGTTGTTCAGGCGGTCAATGGACCGTTGTTCGTTATCAATCCGACTTGCGTAGCTGTTATTAACCGACTCTATCTGGGCTGTGAGACTTTGGGTATATGTCTCAGCAGTGGCAATATTGCCCGCTTGAGACTTGCGCTGTCGAATATCCGCTATTTGGGCATCCCTCTCGCTTTGAAGCCTGCGAATGCTTCGCTGATGCGTCGCAATTCTCCGCTCCAGGCTTACTCTCTGGGTAAAGGTTTGACCGTCGTCGCTGTCGGACTGCGCTGCGCTGAAGTCGTCACGGGCGCCAGACGGAGGGCTGGTGTCCTCTCTGCCTGCATCGTGAGAGCTGCGTCTTTCCTCCAGAAGCTCGGCATCTTCAGCGCAAGGCTGCTGACTGAATACGACCTGGCCATCGATATCACAACGATAAACCTGCCCAAAAGCCGTGCTGGTCACGAACGCCAGGATCAAGACTACTAAATTCTTCCCCATGTCTGCTTTCCCCATTGAGTGGACTCAATCGCCAATTCCGAACGCTTTTCTGAAGTTGCGCAAGCAAGAGATTACTCGACACTCAGATGGTTTAGCAACGCGTCCAGAACTGACAGACGATGCTCCGCCGCTTCCAGCAGCCTCCAGGGGAACATAACCGGCCCCGCTGCCGGTTATGTGTTTTCAGAGCCTTGGCTTAGCGCTGCTGAATGCCGCCTGCGACTTCGCCTTCGATGTGGAGCACTGTCCGCGAGTCAACCCGCACCTGTCCGAGCACCCGCGCTTCTGGCGCGATGGTGATACTGGGGATTTCAGCGTTATAGTCGTCCGGCAGTCGAATGATCACATCCCCCGCAACCAGACTGTCATCCATAATGAGAATATGGCCGGCATCAGCATAGTCGGGGCTACCACCAAACAGCCGCCAGCCACCTGACTGCTCCTCGATTTCGATGATCAGATCACCACCGACATGGCTGCCCAGGTGCAGTTCAATATTGCCAGCGCGGCTGGTCACTTCCTGACCCACTTCAGCCTGCTCCAACCGAATTGCGCCGTTGCGGCTTTCGACCTGGCCGGCTATCCTGCTCCCAGGGTCCAGCTGAATACTGCCATTACGGGTGCTGACCGAACCGAGCACTTCGGCAAGCTGCGCGAGGCGAATGGAGCCGTTACGCGTATGAACCAGACCGTCGACACGGCTTCCGCCGCCGACCGTGATACTGCCGTTGCGGGTATCCAGCGACAACGCGTGGTTGTCATCACCAAGTTCAATGCTGCCGTTGCGAGTGCTGATTTCCCCGACCTGGTTTCCACGGCCCAGGGTGATCGCCCCATTTCGGCTCTCGATATCGCCTGACTGGCTGTCGTTGCCTATTCGAATCAAACCATTGCGCGTTGAGATCACGCCGTCAACTTTCACCTTGTCACCAAGCCGGATCGGTCCGTTGCGAGCGCTCAGGTCGCCAACGTGACTGGTACCGTCGGGAATGTTGATCTGGTCTGAGGCAAGCACCAGGGTGGTGCCACTCCAGACTGTAACCAGTAACATCAGCGCCGAACAGGCGCACGTTTGCAGAGCTTTCATGCGGTATCCTCCAAATCACAAATCATGACATTCATGACAACATAGATCGGCTGCCCAGGTAAGTGCAAAAAGTCACAGCCGATTCAGTGCTTCCTACCAAGCGAATTCAGGATATGCCCCGCTCACGCAAACGCAAACAGCAACCGCTTGCCGCTATCGAAAATGCAGGCAGCGAAGCACCAAGCAAGACGGCGCTGAAAAAGCAGGCCCACGCCCTGCAGCAGCTTGGCCTGGCGCTGACTCGCCTGCCGGCGGATTTTCGCCAACAAACGCCGATGGACGACAACCTGCGCGAGGCGATATCGCACTACCTGAAAATTCGCTCCCACGAAGCGCGACGGCGGCAGATGCAGTTGATCGGCAAGCTCCTGCGCGGCGTCGATGCCGCACCCTTGCAGGCGGCTGTGGATGCTTTCGCGGCTGGGCGCGCCCTCGATGCCGAGCGGCTGCATGTCGTCGAGCGTTGGCGCGACGAGTTGATCGCCGATGACGAGGCCGTGACCCGGTGGATGGCCGAGCATCCGCAGACCGATATCCAGGCACTGCGCAACCTGATTCGCAATGCGCGGCGCGAGGCGGGCCAGACCGAGCCTGGTCAGCGCCAGTCGCGCAGCTACCGGGAGCTGTTCAAGATGATTCGCCAGACGCTGGACGACGTAAAATCAGAGTGATACCGCCCTGCCCCGTGTGCCGATTCGAGGCTTGCCTGGAATTCATTTCCGTTGACCGTCTGGACTATTGGCGCTGCCCGCGCTGCCAGGCCAGGTTTCTCGATCCAGCGCAGCGCCCGGACCGGCAGCGCGAGCGGGCCGAATACGACTTGCATCAGAATTCAGTAGATGACCCGAATTACCGGAGGTTTCTGTTGCCGCTGTTCAAGGCCCTGACAGACCGTCTGCCTCCCGGCTCGGAAGGGCTGGATTTCGGCTGCGGACCGGGACCTGCCCTGGCGGCGATGCTGAGGGAGGCCGGCTACCAAATATCGCTGTTTGATCCCTTTTATGCGCCTGAACCGGGCGTCCTGGAGCGAAGCTATGACTTCATCACCTGCACCGAAGTCGTCGAGCACCTGCATCACCCGGCCACAGTGTTCGAACGGCTGAATGCCTGCCTGCGACCCGGCGGCTGGCTAGGGGTCATGACCCGTTTCCAGACCGAGGACGCTCGTTTCGCCCAATGGCATTATCGGCGCGATCCCACACACGTGGTTTTCTACCGCGAGGAAACCTTTCGTTGGCTGGCCAATGAATTCGGCTGGCAGTGCACAATCACCCCGCCTGACCAGGCTCTGCTCCAGAAGACGCCAAGGCCTGACGGCTTTGGGCAGGCAGCAAGATCTTAGAAGCTGGCGACCTGGGCAACGCGGTTGACGAGCAGTTTGCCGCTGGTGTAGGACGCATTGAGGAAGGCCATGATATTGGCGGGCGCCTGACCAGATTCCTGGTGCAGTTCGTCCAGGGTGATCGGGCCGCGAATCAAGATCTGCGCCAGTTGCTGCAACTGCTGGTTTTTCATTGCCTCGGACGGCACCTGGGTCAGCATGAACTGAACTTGTCCCATCAGGTCGGGATGGAGCTGCCCCCGAGCCTGGGCTAAACCGGCAAACCATTTCAATTCACTCAAGGGACGCTGACGATGACCCTGAACGCGGTCGACGAACTCGGAGCTTGACACCGGGACACCAGCAGACTCCGGCATCGGCTCGGCAAACATCGGCGGAGAAAGGTCAGCGATGGTGCCGTCAAAAAACCAGGCACCGGAGCCCGGATCGACCAGGATCAACGGCCAGCCCGGTCGGGTGATGACTACGGGTTTTTTCCAGGTCTGCCGACGCAGGTGTTCTGCCAGGGTGTAGTAGCCTGTCTGTGACGCGGCCATCGGCTGCCAGATGGCATCGGCGGCAGGCTCATCAACCGCTTCATCCTCCTCAAGCTCATCGGGCTCAGGCAGGAAATCTCCAGTGGCGAGTTTGTTGAGCATCTGCAGAAATTCACGTGATCGTAGCGGCTTGTGCAGCACGAATCGACCGCGGAAATCTTTCCGCCGGGTAAGGGCAATAACCAGGGGCGTGATCTGATTCTGCTCCTCAAGCATCGCCTCACCACCGTCATTGTCAACATCGACAATGCTGACATCGCCCCCTGCTTGATCAGAAATCTGCCAACTATCCGAGTCTTCTCTACCACCCGCCAGATTGAGCAGCGAACGCATGACCATCATGTCTTTCGGCCCTACGTTCAAAGCTGACAAGATCCATTCCCTCGCCATTCCTAGAAAACTCCGCTCCGATCTTGTTCCTTGAAAGGATACCTGTCCAGACCATCAATCCCAAGTGAAAGTGCCGCGAAATGTTTCACAGTTTGTCCGAAATCGTCAAACAGGGTGGTGCCGGCGGGGGCGCACGCGCCGGCAATCGTGAAACCCATCACGCTTTCATGGACATCAGGACTCGAGCCACCTTTGACATCGCCTGATCCAGAACCGCATGAATTTCATCGATGGAGATGGGGTCGTCACTGACCCCGGCCGCCGGGTTGGCGACCACGCAAAGCATTCCGTAATCAATCGCACGCTCACGCGCCAGGGCTGCTTCCGGCATCGCGGTCATGCCAACCAAAGTGCATCCATCGGCGCCAAGGCGGCGTATTTCGGCCTCTGTTTCCAGGCGCGGCCCCTGGGTAACCGCGTAACAGCCGCCGTCCTTGACCGGCACCTTGGCAGCCGCGGCCGCATCGAGCAGGGCCCGGCGAATCGCATGACTGTAAGGCTGTCCGAATTCGATGTGTTCCAAAGGATCGTTGGCATCGTCGCTGAAACTGTGGACGCGACCCCAGGTGTAATCCACCAGCTGATCCGGCACCACCAAAGCACCCGGCGCCAGATCAGGATCGATACCGCCGACGGCATTGATGGCAACAACGCTATCAACGCCAAGGTCATGCAAGGCCTGAATATTCGCCCGGTAATTCACCCGATGGGGAGGAATGCGATGCGGTTGACCATGGCGAGCAAGAAACCACGCAGGCTTGTCACCCAGGCGAATCCGTACCAGCGGTGCGGAAGGTTCACCGTAATGGGTTGAGAGCGTGCGCTGCTCCGCCACCTCGAACAGGTTCAACGCCCCTGTTCCACCAATGATTGCCAGGTTCATGTCAGCTTTCTTCCAGAGCCCATACTTCATCCAGCTGGCGCCAGTAGCCATGCCAGTCCATGCCGCAGCCGAAAACGTAGCTGTCTGGCACTTCGATGGCTGCATCATCCACCCAACTGCGAGGCAACCCACGGTCATGCATTTTCACCGTCAAACTGGCTGTGATCACCTGCTCGGCCCCTTCATCCAGCAAACGCTGTCTGACCGCCTGCATGGTGTAGCCCTCATCGAAGATATCGTCAACCAGCAGGATCGTGCCGTCGACGGCATCCGGCCAGCGCACCCATTTCAGGTCCCCGCCCGTTGTTGCGCCTCGATAGCGAGTTGCGTGAACGTGGTCGAACAGCAAGGGCATTTTGATCCGGGAGCCCAGCGCGACGGCAGGATACATGCCCCCGTTCATCAGGACCATCAGGGTGAGGCGCTGCCCGCCCCGCAATCGCTCCTCCAGGCGCGCTGCCTGTTCATCCAGAGCCTTGTTCACGGCCTGGCGATCAATCAATCGCCGGGCATTGGCCGGCCAGTGCCGGTCATCCGCCCGCCCGCTCATCGAGAAGCCTCCAGGGCCGCTTGCTCACGCGCCATCTGCTCGGCCATCTCAAGCTTCAAGGTGCGCGTCGGGAACGCGATCTCGGCACCATGGCCGGCAATGATGTCACCAATTTTCAGCAGCACGTCCTCGCGAACGCGGTGGTATTCGGCCCAATCTGTGGTCTTGGTGTAACACATCACCATGATATCCAGCGAATGCGGCCCGTAAAGGTCGAAATGCACCATCACGATCTGGTCACTGTCGATGTCTTCATGCGCGATGATCATGTCGCGGACATCATCGACAATGGGCTTGACCTTGTCCTGATCCTCGTACCGAATGCCGATGTGATCAAAGATACGCCGATGGGTCATCCGTGAGGGGTTTTCGACGGTGATAGTCGTAAAAGTGGCATTGGGCACGTACATCGGGCGGCGATCAAACTTCCGAATCGTCGTCATGCGCCAACCGATATGCACAACCACGCCTTCGATCTCCTTGTCTGGCGAACGAATCCAGTCCCCGACTGAAAACGGGCGATCCATGAACACCATGAAACCACCGAAGAAGTTGGCCAGCAGATCGCGCGCTGCCAATCCGACAGCAATTCCTCCAACACCGCCTGCAGCCAGAAAACCTGAAATCGGAATATCGAGAATGCTGAGAATAGTCAGCGCACCGGTCAGGATCACCGCGATACGGACAATTCTTCCCAACACGCTGACGGTGGTAATGTCCACCGATTCGTTGCGCTTGCGTTTCTCGGCGACAAAGGCCTTTTCGAAACCCGTGGCCAAGCGGAAAAAAAACCAGGTGGCGGCAACGACCAAACCAAGCTGCTGCAACGCATTCAGGAAATCCGTGGAAAAACCGATCGCTTCGGTATGCGGCTCGATGACGCGGGCCGCCATCACCAGCCCCTGCCACCAGATCAACAGCGAGATAGGACGCTTGCCAGCGTAGACCACGGCGTCATCCCATAAATGACGGGTCTTCTCTGCCAGGCCGGCGAGCTTGGCGACAAAGATACGGTATACAAACTCCAGCAAAAGCGCTGCGAGAATAATCACGAACGCCTGCAGCACCCAGCCGGGCAGTCCGACGACACCGCTGATTCGGTCGAAGTAATCAGTCATGGTTTGTTTCGGCGATGGATTGAAGTGATTCGCGCCAGGCCCGGAACTCCGGCACCAGCGTTTGTTCTTCTATGGTGGCCATGGGCCTGCCGTACAAGCCGGCCAGCGCGTCCGGATCCGGCTTCGGCCAGTCGAAACCCTTGGCCAGCAGCTTGTCAACCGAACTCGGCTGGCAAACCAGGGCCAGGTCGCAGCCGGCCTCGAAGGCCTGGGACAAGCGCTGGTCCAGACCTCCTGCTGTAGCCGCACCGGCCATGTCCAGATCATCCGACACGACCAGACCGGAAAAGCCAAGCTGACGACGCAGGCTGTTTTCAATCCAGCGCGATGAGAAACCCGCAGGTCGCTCGTCGTAGGCCGGGTAGCAGACATGGGCCATCATCACGGCCTGAAACTTGCTGCTCAAGCGGGAAAATGGCGTCAGATCTTCGACCAATGCATCCCAGGGGCGTGGGTCGGTGACCACCTCGTGATGAGAATCAGCTGCCACCGAGCCGTGACCGGGGAAATGCTTGGCGCAGGCAGCCATGCCGGCATCGCGCATGCCGGCAATGTAGTAGTCGGCCAGATCGGCCACGGCATCAGGCGCATCTGCCATCGCACGGTCACCGATCACTGTGCTGCCGCGATTCAGGTCCAGCACGGGAGCCCAGCTCAAGTCCAGGCCATGACCCAACACCTCGGCGGCCATGATCCGACCGTGGCGGTAGGCCAGATCGTGGGCGCGATCCGGGTGCGAGCGGTACCAGCGGCCCAGGGTGCCCAACGCCGGCAAGCGCGTGAAGCCGTCGCGAAAACGCTGCACCCGCCCCCCTTCCTGATCAACCGTGATCAGCAGACGAGGATCACGCAGCTCGGCCAGGGAGCTGCACAGCGCCTTCAACTGTGCCGGGTCAGCGTAGTTGCGCGCAAAAAGTATCACCCCGCCAATGGCGGGGTGTTGGAGGCGTTCGATCGTGGCGGCATCCAGTTCGGTGCCATCAAATCCAACAATCAACGGGCCAGCGGCAATGGATAGCGTCATCAGCGTTCGAACAAGGCGATGGATTCAACGTGCGCCGTATGCGGGAACATGTCGGCAATGCCGGCAGAGACCATTCTGAAACCGTGCTCCCGAACCAGCACACCGGCATCACGCGCCAGGGTGGCCGGGTTGCAGGAAACATACACCACCCGCCCGGCCCCGCTGCCGGCGACCAGCGGCAATATTTCCAGGGCCCCCGAGCGCGGTGGATCAATCAGCACCGCGTCAAATCCAGCTCGGTACCAGGCGCGTGCGGTGACATCCTCGGTCAGATCGGCAACATCGAACTCAACGTTGTCAATGCCGTTCAGGCGGGCATTGTCGCGCGCCGCCTCGATCAGCGCCGATGCACCCTCTATTCCGGTCACTTGGGCGGCAACTCTGGCCAGCGGCAGGCTGAAATTCCCCAGACCGCAGAACAAGTCGAGCACGCGCTCGCTGCCATCCAGCACCAGCAGCTCGATGGCCCGATCAATCAGTTGGGCATTGACCCGGGCGTTGACCTGGATGAAGTGCTGCGGGTGGAACTGCAGGCGCAGGTCGTATTTCTCGAGGCGGTACTCGAGCTGATGCGACTGTGGCTGCAGGCGATAGACGGTATCCGGCCC
>SKQI01000186.1 GCA_007119095.1 Wenzhouxiangella sp.
CCCCTGCGCGACGGCGACCGCATTCTGCTGACCAATTCCGCGCTGCAGCTGGAACAGCTGATCACGCGCTACATGTTCAATACCGAAGGAGATGACTGATCATGCGTACCATCATCCTGACCCTTGCTTTCCTGATTTTTACCCCGGCGCTGGCCACCGACGACCCCAGCGAGCTGATTCGCCAAACCACGCTTGAACTGTTCGATCTGGTCGAGGAAAACCGCGAGCTCTACGAGCGCGAACCCGATCGCCTGCGCGACGAGCTTGAGCGTATCCTGAAGCCCAACACCGACATCATTCATTCGGCCCGCCTGGTCCTGGGTCGACATGGCCGCGGGCTGGAGCGTGAGCAAGTCGAAGCATTTGCCGAGGCGCTGTCCAACCAGCTGATGCGACGCTATGCCACTGGCCTGCTCGAGTTTCGTTCCCGCGAACAGGTTGAAGTCCTGCCGCTGGCCGGCGAGAACACCGAGCGCATGACCCGGGTCCGAACCCGCATCCGCCTGGACTCTGGCTCCCGCGCACCGGTGGACTATGTGCTTCGCAAGCGCGACGGTCAGTGGATGGTGTTCGACGTCATCGTCGAGGGCATTTCCTACGTCGCCACCTTCCGCAATCAGATTGGTGAAGAAATCCGCCGCAACGGCTTTGACCGTATGCTCGAGCGGCTGCAAGCCGGCGAAATCGAAGTCGATGTCGACGTCAACGGCGCCAACAGCAATGCCTGAAACAGCCTTCGAGCTTAGTGGTCAGGTCGGCGTTACCGAGGTTGCCAGGGCGTGGAAGGCCAGTCAGCCCGCGCTCAAGCGCGGCCAGCTGCCCGACCGGGTTGACCTCGGTGCCATCACTCGGGCCGATTCCAGCATCATCGCCTTGCTGCTGGAATGGCAAGCCCGGGCGCGGGCCAACCATCACTCGATCGAATTCACCAACCCGCCGGAAGGGCTGCGGGTCCTGGCCAGGCTGGGCGATGCCCATACCCTGCTGGGCTGGCCCGAGACCGATCACAAGGACAACGCATGAAACTTCGTCAGCTAGCACTCATTGGCTTGCTGCTGGTGCTGACCGGCTGTGCTACCACCGCCGCTCCGCCGGAAGAACGTCACCCCGACGACCCCTGGGAGCCGTTCAACCGCTCGGTCTATGCCTTCAATTCCGCCGCCGACAAAGCCGTGTTGCGGCCCGTCGCGCGCGGCTACGACCGGGTCACACCGCAGCCGGTGCAGCGCGGCGTGCGCAATTTCTTTCGCAACCTGCGCTCACCGGTAATCATGCTCAACCTGCTACTGCAGGGCCGCGGCAGTGATCTGGAGGACGAGTTCCAGCGCTTCTTTACCAATACCGTTTACGGGGTCGGGGGCATTTTTGATGTCGCCAGCGCTGGCAATATCAACCAGCACGAAACCGACTTTGGCCACACATTGTACGGCTGGGGCTGGGAAAACAGCCGCTTCGTGATGCTGCCCCTGCTCGGCCCCTCTACGGTGCGCGACACCTGGGGCCGGGCCGCCGACGCCGTCCCCGACCCGGCCTGGGAACTCGCCTTCCAGCAGGGCTCTTACGCCCTGCTCGGGCTGCGCATCATCGATATTCGCGCCGGCCTGCTGCCGCTGGACGCTGAACTCGCTGCGGCCTATGACGAATACGCCCTGATCCGCGACGGCTGGATGCAGCGGCGCCAGTTCTTCATCGCCGACGGCGAAGTCGACGCTCCAGACTACGATGCCTGGCTGGATGACGACGATGATTGGGATGACTGGTAAGTCCGCGGCACCCGGGTCGCTACAGCGCCGGGCGCCCCAGTCGCGACAAAAGCTCGGCTTCGGCGCCGTCTATGGCTGCAATCAGCTGGTCACGATGTTCGTCTCGCGACCAGTACTCTTCCAGTTTGAGCATCAGTAGCTCCGCGCCTACGCCGACGGCCAGACCGCCGATGGCGCCACCGATAGCGGCACCCGCCGCTGTTCCCAGCACCGGCACCACGGAACCCAGCGTGCCGCCGATAAAGCCGCCAATCAGGCCGCCGCTGCCGGCGGCGCTGGCCCGCACCAGCGCCAGACGGGCAATGGCCGCACCAGCAGCTCGTATGGCGCCGCTGGAACTTGCGCGCAGAATGATCTGCCGGGTGGCCAGGGCCGCGACGATGCCCGACACGCCCGTGGTGGCCGCGGCAGTGGTGAGACGTTGCTCGATCGTGGTCAGCGAGGTGTAATCGGGCAAGGCCAGCAGCGAATCTCTGTCCATTCGTGCAACCACGATGATCTCTTCTTCAGGCGACACGTCGACACGCCTGGCCTCCAGAATCTCCTCAGCACGCTGCCGAAAGCCCTGCAGAAGCACTGCTTCCTCGGCCATCGCGCGGGAGAATGTCTGCTCGAACGCCTCAAACGGCCTGCCCGTATCCAGCGTTTCCGACAGCTTCCTGGCCAGATAGTCATCAATATCCCCGGCCAGCAAAGAGGTCACCCGCCCCCATTCGGCCGGCAAGCTGTAGTACCAGTCCAGGTATTGGTCGACATTGGCCCGCATCATGGAAAACCCCAGCCTCAGCGCTTGCTCGACAGGCTCCAACAGCGCTTCATGAGTTTCGAGCTTGGCAACCGACAGCTGTTTGACCTGGTCAATCGAGCCAACCGCAAAGTAGTGATCGCCGATCTGCTCCACCCGACTAATGACAGCAGCCGGTGCAGGTGCCTCCGCATCGGTCCGCAGACTGGACTCGAGCACACCGACAAGAGGCAGGTAAATGAAAAGCACGCTCAGACTGAGCGTGGCGCTGACCCAGGCGATTCGTTTGGGGGTCAAAGGCGTGAGCACTTCTTCCGATCTGCTGGGAAGCAGGATTCGCTTGTACTCGCCGGCAGGAACGAAGAAAGCGCAAACGGAAAAGCAGACGGCAAGGTACAGCGGCAGCCGGATCATGCCCGACAGGATCAGCGTCAGCCAGGAAAGCCAACCTGGATCAGCCATCAGGCGCCCGAGTATGAAACGCTCCCAGCCGACCCAGAAAGCACCCCACTCAGCCACCAGTTGTGCAATCGAACTATTGCCTATCCAGGCCGCATTGACGCGCACCTGATCGATGACATCAGCAGGGCTCGTATGGATTCCATAGTTGTTCGTCAGCAAACGCACGAGAGGATCGAGCAGGCTGACGAAGCCAGCAGCTATCAGGCCCATCAGAAGCAGTGAGCGACCATGACGATAAAGCGGTTGATACTGGCTTCTCAGCCATCGGCCAATGCCGAAATACAGCATGCCGACAAGGCAAACGCAGGCGCCGATCAGTGCAAGGTCTGTCCAGCCCGCAACCGAGAATCGAATGGATAGCAGCGCTGCTGCGGTAAAGGCCAGGCCAATACTCAACAGCAGCCGAAGCCAGGCGCCGGAAAGCCAACGGACAACCAGCGAACTTCCCGACCACATGGTCAGCCAGTGGATTCGCTTCAGCGTCGCAAGGTAGGCACCGAAAACGCCAACCGGAATGGCCAGCATCAGAAAAAACGCCGCCGGCCAGAATGGTCCCGAAGACGCCCCTAGCATCGAAACGCCGAGCGCGAGCGCAAGCAGGTAAGCGGTAACAGCGGCGAATCTGAGAAACGTGATTTCCGGGCGTTTCAAGGTCGGGTCCGGCAAGGTTCTCCGTCTATGAGGCCATTTCCAGAACAAGAGTTCAAGTCAAAGACCAATGGTATAAAACCCATGCGGATGGATACCTGCATATTCCCGGCGCTTATTCAATCTCTGCCTGTCACCTTCTGAATGAACTGCAGAACCTCGGGCAGCAGGTCATCATGCAATGGTCGATCTGGTGACATGTAGCTCGCAATTTGCTGTTCCAGCGGGCCACCCTGCTCACGCAAGACGTGATTCATGCCTTCAATCCAGGCCGCCCGATCCGCGTGCACCGCCAGTGCATCAAAGTCGGCACGGACAACCTGCAGGTCGGTGCTGCCCGAAACCACCTGAAGCGGAACTGCAAGCTGCTCGGCCAGGTCGGCAGGGCTGATGGCCAACCATTCAATCAGGTAGGGCTGGACCGAGGGGCGAAATAGCGCTGCCAGCAGCGGAGGCACATCCTCAACAGTCCGACCGGCCTCCAGTTCCCCCAGGATATGGCGGAACTGCTGGTCCAGTTCCCCCGGTCGACGGCCTTCGGTTTGTTCCAGCAGCAAAACACCCATCGGTCGACCCGGCCCGGCCAGGGAGATAACGGCGTCAACTTCGGTCATCGCAGCTGCCGCCTTGGCAAACATCGCGCCCTCGCTGTGGCCGAGGAGAATGACGTGCTCATAGCCCCCGACTTCCCGCGCCCAGCGGGCCCAGGCTGCCAGGTCATTGACGTAGTGCGCAGGCCTGAGCTCAGATTCTTCCTGGCCGGACTGGCTCGCGCCAACGCCTCTTTTGTCGTAGCGCAGAGCGGCAAGACCGGCTGCCGCCAGGCCATCGGCGAGCAAGCGCAAGCTGTTGTTCTGCATGCCCGGCTGGTTGCCGTTGTGATCGGTAGGGCCACTGCCAGGATGCAAGATGAGCAGTATCCGAGCACCGTGTGGCTGAATCAGCGTGGCGTGCAATTCAACCCCGTCAACTTCCAGACTGAGCGATTGTTCGTTGCTACCAAAAGCAATCGGGGACAGCAGACCGAGTAGTGCAAACGCGCAGCGAAAACAGATGCGAGTCACCATGTAGTTACTCCTTTAGATGCATTGCTGCGCCTGCCTGGGTGCAGCGCAATTGATTGATTAAATTAATTCAATGTGAAATAATATTTACTCTTAAATACATTTTGTCAAGTTCTGAATTCAGAATATGAAGAAAACCCCCGCGGCCTGTCCTTCCTGCGGCAGCGAACTGGCAGTGACCGAACTGACCTGCCTGAACTGCCAGACCTGTGTCAGCGGCCACTACCGCCTGCCGCCTTTACTGCGCCTTGATCCTGACGCCCAGGCATTCGTCGAAGCCTTTGTCCTGGCATCGGGAAGTTTGAAGGCGATGGCATCTCGCCTGGGAGTCAGTTATCCGACGGTAAGGAACCGGCTGGACGACATCATCAATCGCCTGCAGGAGGAAAGCGGAGCATGAAGACCTGGCTTTTCAAACCGTTCGAACGACTGGCCGGCGGACCGGCGCTAGTGGTCGGGCTGGCACTCATTACGGTTACCGCAATGCTGGCCTGGCGGGCCGACCTGCATACCGACGGCGTCCTTGACCTGCATTTCGGTCCATCAGTGGCCTGGTGGAAGTTGATGCTGCAAGGGCTGATCAATTGGCTGAGCCTGGCTCTGCTGCTGCTCGTTTTCGGCCGCTGGCTGAGCCGCGGCCAATTCAGAAGCCTGGATCTGCTCGGCACGCAGGCATTGGCTCGCTGGCCGATGCTGCTGGGCGTTATCTGGCTTTCCATACCGAGCGTTGCCAGTCAGATTGAATCCCGAACAATCGCATTGATGGCGGCGATCCCGGATGATCCGAGCCAAGTCATGGGCCCCGCCGAGTACCTGCTAGATGCCATCTGGCTGACTGTTCTTGCCCTCCCGACGCTTGCCATGCTGGCCTGGATGATTTGGCTCATGTACCACGGCTATACTCTTGTCACCAACCTGCGCGGCCAGCGCGCCGTATTCAGCTTCATCGGCGCCCTGATCGCCGCCGAAGTCATCAGCAAGACGCTGATCTGGCTTTCGATTTAGGAAGCCCCCGAAACTACCAAAACCGGGGGCATCCTGCTATTGAATTGAAAACCGGCGAGGACCCTTGAGTTAGTCAACGGTTAGCATTTCTCGAACCTATTGCCAACGATGTTTTCCGCGAAAGGATTCCTGATTACGTATGTGTCTCAGCCATACCGTCCGGGCGTTGATCGCTCAGAGGACCTTGTCTGTCAGGCCAACGGTTTGTCGACCACCCTTGTGGGCGGCCGATTCCCTGCAGTGCTCGGTCCAGGCGGGGTCCGCCGAACTCGCTGCACGCCCTGTCGGGCGCTCCGCTCAGACAGGCGGCGGCCCTTTATCCGACTGGCCCTGCGCGCTTCGGCTGCACCTCAAGGCCCGACAAACAAGGCCCTCTGACCGATGGCTGAGGTACGTACGTAATCAGTAGAGGTTTGCTTCGATGGCTGTTGTACATGAGTAGTCAGGAACAATAGAAGAACTCAGGAATGCGAAAAGCTCGCCGATGGTCGGCCTCAAATGATCTGGCCGCGACCATATAGCCATCCCTGGGCGAAGTCGCAGCCGGCTTCGCGCAGAAAATCGGCTTCGGCAACGCTCTGTACACCTTCCGCAGTGGTCGCGAAACCGAGCTCCCGAGCCAGTGTCAGTATGGCCTTGACGATGGCCGCATTCTTGTGTGCCTCACTGACGTTTCGAACGAATCCCTGGTCAATCTTGAGCCGCTGTATGGGCAAGGTACGCAAATAGGCCAGGGAAGAATAGCCGGTGCCGAAATCATCAATCGCAATGCTGATTCCAGCCTCGCGCAGACGGTGGATCTGGTCCAGTGCCCCCCGGGACTCTTCCATCAACACGCGCTCGGTGATTTCCACTTCCAACCGGCTGGTCGGCATATTGCATTCACCGGCCAGTTCAACCAGTTGATCGCAGAAATCCGGGGCATGTAGTTGGGCCGGCGCGACGTTGATGCTTAACTTCATGCCATCGATGGGCGCCAAATGCTGCATCGCCTTGCGATAGATCTGCAGGCCGAGTGGGGTGACCAGGCCTCGACTTTCTGCCAAGGCAATGAAATCCTCCGGATCGATCCAGCCGTCATCGGCATGATGCCAGCGCGCCAGTGCCTCGTAACCGACTGTTTGCTGCCCGTCCAGGGCAACGACTGGCTGTAATGCAACTTTTAGCTGGTCGGCCTCAATCGCCGATCTCAGTTCGGTTTCAAGGTACCGCCGGGCCATCGCCGCAGCAGTCAGATCCGGCGAATAACGAGCCCAGGTTCCCGGACCATTGGCCTTGGCTCTGTAGAGGGCCGCATCGGCATGTCTCAAAAGATCTTCACCTGTCTCGCCGTCTTCCGGAAACAAGCTGATACCAATCGATCCGGTAACTCTGACAATCCGACGATCAAGGTCCAGTGGAGCAGCCAGCCCACTGCACAAATCAAACGCAAGACCTTCAGATTGCACCGCTGGATCCGGCCCATCGACCAGAATCAGAAAATCATCACCGCCGACCCGGCCAATAATGCCCCGATCCTTGACCACTGCCTGCAAGCGCTCGGCCAGTCTGCGCAAAAGACGATCACCGGTTGTATGGCCCCATACGTCGTTAATATCTTTGAAATTATCAAGATCGAGATGCATCACCGCGAGGCCACGATCGACCACAGCGACATCGGCAAGGCGCCGCTCAAGCTCGATTTGAAGCATGGTCCGATTCGGCATATCGGTCAGCGTGTCCCGGTAGGCAAGACGCATCAAATCATCTTCCATTCGACGCCTTTCGGTGACCAGACGCGCGAATCCGTGCCAGAGGGTAGCTTCCTCGGCAATCCGTTCCGGCGTGGATTCAACCTCTACCCACTCGGCATTTTCCGAGGAACCATCGGGTGAGCACACTCGAAATTGTTCTCGGAAGGGGGAAAGCTCCCGGGCGCTGACATCCACCGCCCGCATGATCCGCTCACGATCATCCGCATGAATGCGCGTAAAAAGACCGCTGGCATCGTCACGGACGTCCTCGTGATGAACGCCAAACACATCGAAAATCTTGGCGCTGGCATAGGGCATACTCAAGCGGCCCGTATCGATATCACGGCGCAGCTGGTAAATGACGCCAGGCACATGCGCGGCCAGGTGGCGCAATTGCTGGGACCGGGCCGCTTCAGCTTCCTGCGCTTCCTTGAGGCGACTGACATCCAGGCCCATGCCAGCAATGTAACTCTCACCCTCGAGGTCAATCAGGCGTCCGTAATAGCTGTAAGGGCGCGAGCTGCCACCATGAACAAGAATTGGTGCCTCCAGGCTGGCCCGCCCGGTCTCAAAGACTCTTTTCATCGCTGAGGCAACGCTTTCGCGCAGCATGGGGTCAAACAAATCCAGCGCGGACATCCCGGTCAGTTCCTGTGCCGAAAAACCAGTCACGCCCTCAAGGGTGCGGTTCCAGTATCGAAAACGCTGGTGTCGGTCAATCAGGAAAAAAATGCCGGGCAGACTGTCCAGGGTGACATCGACAAAGCGCGGAATCCAGTCCTCCGGCAACGGTGGACGCCCCGGTCCCGGTGTCGCTTCTTTGGCGGATGTCATGCATTACATCCCATGGTCCCAGAGGTCTCGAGAATAGCACGGCGGATGGGCTACCGCAGCCCGTTGAGCGGGCTACTCAGAACGACACCATCTTCGCTCCAGCGCTTGAATCAAAACCGACGAGCAGCTACGATTGCCGATATATCTTTTAATCGCGATAAAAGGATAAACTCATCAATCTCGATCTGGTCAATCGCTATTGCAGTCTGCTTGGCGATACAACGCGTCTGCGTCTTCTCTCCCTGCTGGAGGCCGAAGAGCTGACTGTCGCCGAGCTGGCTCGAATCACACGCTTGGCGCAGCCACGAGTATCGACCCACCTCGCCCGACTGCGTGAGACAGGCTTGGTCGTGGATCGGCGGGACGGTGTTTCTGTGTTTTATCGAATCCCTGAAGAATCGATGCCAGAACCCCTGCTCGCGCTCTGGCAGTTGCTCAAGGAGCGACTTGACGATGCACTCATCCAAAGTGACCGGGAACATCTGATCGAGGTACTGGCCCTCCGCGCCGACGGCAATAGCTGGCCGGATATCGTGGCCGGCGACATGGAGCGACACTACTCCCCCGGTCGCACCTGGGAGGCCACCACCAGAGCCCTGGTACAGCTGCTTGACCTTGGAGGTGTGCTCGATATCGCCTCCGGCGATGGCGTGGTGGCAGAACTGTTGGCAGCTCGAAGCAACAGCATCGATTGCCTGGACCTCTCCCCCAAAGTGGTCAAGGCGGGACGCGAACGGGTGGCCGAGCTGGATCATGTCCGCTTCCACCAAGGAGACATGCACGCCCTGCCCTTTGCCGATCATTGTTTCGACACAGTCTTGCTATTGCATGCGCTGACCTACAGCGACACGCCAGCACAGGTTTTCAAGGAGTGCGCACGGGTGCTGGTCAATGGCGGTCAACTTGTGGCCGCCACCCTCGAACGGCATCGCTACAGCAAGGAAGTCAAAGCCTATGGGCACGTCAACAATGGCTTTACGACGTCACAACTGAAAAAGCTGGCTGCAGATGCAGGTCTGAAGGTGTCTTTTTGCAAAAACACCTCGATTGAACGAAAAACGCCAAACTTCAAAATCATCACGCTGCTGGCTACTTCCCAATGAAAGCAATTCCGTGGAAAAACCCTGAACGCGTCAGCCTGCTGATGCGCCAAATGCAACAGCGCATCCTGGTTCTGGATGGCGCAATGGGCACCATGATTCAGGCGGCCAGGCTGCAGGAATCGGACTATCGGGGCGAACGCTTCGTGAGCCACGCTGATGACCTGAAAGGCAACAACGACCTGCTGTCACTGACCCGACCCGAACTGATCAAGGACATCCACCGACAGTTCCTCGAAGTCGGCTGCGATTTCGTTGAAACCAATACCTTCAACGCCAACCGGATCAGCCAGGCCGACTATGCTCTGGAAGAGCTGGCCGAAGAGATCAACCTGAGCGCTGCCCGGCTGGCGCGCGAGGTCTGCGATGAATACAGCCTGCTCACGCCTGAGCAGCCCCGCTTCGTGGTCGGCGTGATCGGGCCGACCAATCGCACCGCCTCGATTTCACCGGATGTTTCCAACCCCGGCTACCGCGCCGTCACCTTCAATGACTTGGTCGAGACTTATCGCGAAGCCGTTCGCGGCCTGCTCGACGGCGGTGCAGATGTGCTGATGATCGAAACCATTTTCGACACCCTGAACGCCAAGGCCGCGATTTTCGCCGTGCAGGACGAGTTCGAGGCCCGCCAGGCGCGCTGGCCGCTGCTGATTTCCGGCACAATTACCGATGCCAGTGGCCGCACCCTGTCCGGCCAGACGCCGGAGGCGTTTTACTATTCGGTCAACCATGCGCAGCCCAACGCCGTCGGCTTCAACTGCGCGCTCGGCGCCGATCAGCTCAAACCCCACGTCCGCGCCCTCGCACGGGTAGCCGACTGCCTGGTCAGCGCCCACCCCAACGCCGGGTTGCCAAATGAGTTCGGGGAATACGACGAAACCCCTGAACAAATGGCAGCCGTGATCAAAAGCTTTGCTGCCGAAGGCCTGATCAATATCATCGGCGGCTGCTGCGGCACCACGCCGGACCATCTGAGAGCCATTATCGAGGCCGTGGCAGGACATGCGCCGCGCGCCCTGCCCCAGCGGGAGGCGGCATGAACGATTCAGCCAACAGTCATGGCGACGTCCTGCGAAAGCAGAAAAGGCCCTGCACGCGTCTAAGCGGCCTCGAGCCGCTGGTGATCACGCCAGAGCTGGGCTTTGTCAACGTCGGCGAGCGCACCAATGTCACCGGCTCGGCGCGTTTCAAGCGCCTGATCCTGGACGGCAACTACGATGAGGCGATCGAAATCGCCCTGCAGCAGGTCGAAAACGGCGCCCAGATCATCGATATCAACATGGACGAAGGCCTGCTTGATGCCGAAGAGGCAATGGTCACCTTCCTCAACCTGATCGCCGCCGAACCCGACATTGCCCGGGTGCCGGTGATGGTGGACTCGAGCAAGTTCAGCGTCATCGAGGCTGGCCTGCGCTGCCTGCAGGGCAAGGGCGTGGTCAACTCGATCAGTCTGAAGGAAGGCGAGGAGGCTTTCCTGGAGCAGGCCCGGCGGGTGCGCTGCTACGGTGCCGCCGTGGTCGTGATGGCTTTTGATGAAACCGGCCAGGCGGACAATGCCGAGCGCATGATCGAATGCCTGTCGCGGGCTTACCACCTGCTGACCGAGGAAGCTGGCTTTCCGCCCGAAGACATCATCTTCGACCCCAACATCTTTCCGGTCGCGACCGGCATGGAGGAGCACAACAACTACTCCATGGAGTTCATCAATGCCACCCGCGAGCTGAAAAAGCGCTTTCCTTACAGCCATGTTTCGGGTGGTGTCTCGA